>JASEJL010000007.1 GCA_030016465.1 Patescibacteria group bacterium
GCCAAGCGAGCAAGTCTGCTACCAAAGAAATACCTCGCAAAATTAGAGCAAAATAGCACAAAATTTTCTAAAAAAATTTTGCCTATGTGCATTCTGCCTGCGCGCGCGAAGCGCGCGCAGGCAGACTCAAGATTTTCCTTCAAAATAGGTTTGACTATTAGCAATTATTGCCCGCCAACAAAAAACTGGCAATCTCAGTTTTTTAATAGGTTTAGAATAGAACTTTAAACTTTTTAGAAGTAGTCCTGGCCGGGTTTGGCCCGGGCCACAACAATGCCGATGATTTCTTTTGCGCCGGCCACTTTTAAAACTCGGGCTGCTTCTTCCATTGTTGAACCGGTGGTATAAACATCATCAACCAGCAAAATTTTTTTATCTTTGACTAAATTTTTATTTTTAATGAAAAATGCTCCCTTAACATTCTTTTTTCTTGTTTGAGCGGTGAGTTTTACTTGAGGAATTGTCTCTTTGATTTTTATTAAACAATCAGGAATTAAAGGAATTGCCAGAAAAGAACTTAGTTCCTTTCCAATTTCTTCAGCCTGATTAAATCCCCGGCGTTTGAGCTTTTTCTTATCTAAAGGCACGGGAATTAGAATATACTCTGATTGAGGGTTGGTTGGAGATGATGCAAAAAATGGGGGTTTATTGTCTAACAATTGAAAGTGTTCTATAATCAAAGCAGAAAGAGGTTTGGCCAGTTTTTTGACGAAAGGTTCGTATTTGAATTTTTGAATTAGATTCTTAATCAGAGGACTTTGATAATTGACCGCAAAATACAAATCTTTAAGATTCTGGTTAGAGTTATATGGGGTAATAGGTTGATGTTGTTTGGCAATTTCCAGAGTAGCCTGACAGTCTTGGCAAAGATAATCTCCTTCGGCCCGGCAATTAAAACAAAATTTGGGAAAGAAAAGTTCAAGAAGGAAATTTGTGAATTTTTTTAATACCATTTTCTTTTATTGTATTATTTTATTATTTATTATGATACAATAAAGAACGACCTAAATATATCTTTCTCAAAGATGTTGTTGTCAAAAAAATTTTTAGGGATAGATATTGGTACCTCAGCAATCAAACTGGTGGAATTGTCAGGTTGGAGAGAGAAAAGGAAATTGGAGAACTATGGCGAAATAAAAGCTGAGGCTTTTTTTGAAAAACCATTTCGGACACTTGAAAAAAATATTCTTGTGCTTTCTGAACGAGAGATTGCCCAGGCAATTAAGGCACTAAAAGAAGAGGCGAAAATAAAGACCCGCCAATGTATCTTTTCTATTCCTGATTTTTCCACTTTTTTTACCAATTTTGAGTTGCCGTTAATGACCAAAGAAGAACTTTCTGAAGCAGTAGTTTATGAGGCCAGACAACATATTCCTCTTCCTTTGGGAGAAGTAACCTTGGATTGGGAGGTAATTGAGGATAAGGCTTCAGACCGTGAAAAAACCAAATTAAAAATTCTTTTGGTGGCTGTTCCTAATGAGGTGATTAATCAATATCAAGAAATTGCCAGATTATCTAATCTCCAAATTTGGGCTTTGGAAGCTGAGGTTTTTGGTCTTTTCCGTTCTCTAATTCCAGCTGATGAAAAAAGAACCCTTTCCATTATTGACATTGGCGCTCGAACCACTATTTGTAGTATAATAGATAAAAGAGTTCTCAAGGCATCCCATAGTTTTGATATTTCTGGAGATGATTTAACCGAGAGAATAGCCAAAAATTTTTCCGTTGATTACCAAACAGCTCAAAATCTTAAAGAAAAGTATGGATTAACAGATATTTCTTTATCTTCTACTGATATTGGTGTTTCCTCAGTAAAAAACATTAAAGAAATTTTAGTTCCCTTAATTGATGTCATTTTAAAGGAGATAGAAAAAATTAACTACAATTTTTATCAGACAGAAGGCAAGGAAATTCAAAAATTTATAATAGCTGGCGGCGGCGCCACCATGCCAGGACTAAAAGAATATTTTGCAAATTTTTTTAAAAAAGAAACAGAGATTGCCAATCCCTTTTCCAATATTTTTTATCCAGCCATTCTTGAGCAAACTTTAAAACAAATAGGACCTTCTTATGCCATAGCAGTTGGCACGGCATTGCGTGGCTTTGAGTAAATGACGTGCTATATCGGAGAGAGGTCAGGAGAACCCTTCGGTTCTTCCGTGTAGGAAAATATTAAATACCGAAGGTTTCTAAAGAGCGAGTCCGAAGTCCAAAAGGCTTCACCCAAAAGACCGAAAGAGGATAAGCGACTAACTTAGTAATATCATTATGGTGGAAATCATACCAAAACCAGGGGTAAAAGTACCTTACTGGCAAAATATCCTTTTTTATTTTTCTCTCGGCCTTTTTTTGATGGTCGTTTTAAGCTATTTTATTTTAAACATTTATCTGAACAGAGCAGAAACCACCTTAAAGAAATTAGAAGAAGCCCTGGCTAAAGAAAAAACCGCAGAGGAAATTGCTTTGGGAAAAGAAATTTTTGGCTATCAGAAAAAAATTGAGAATTTCTCAAAACTAATAAACCGACACTTATTTGGTTCAAAATTCTTTGAATTTATCGAAAAAAACACTCATCCTCAAATCTGGTTTTCCAATCTGGATTTAAATCCGGCGAAAGGAGAAGCAAATCTTGCGGGCGAGGCCGAGAATTTCATCGTCTTGTACCAACAACTCCAGATTTTCAGAACAAACCCCTCAGTGAAAAATCTTGATTTAGGCAAAATTGTCATCGGGAAAGAAGGTAAAATTAATTTCGATCTTAATCTTGGCCTTGACCCAAGCCTATTTAAATTTAAATGAGTAGACCATTTATCATTGTATTTTTTCTTTCTTTAGTCCTAATTTTAGGAAGAGGATTTGTTTGGCCAAAATATCAGGAGTTAAAATTCTTAGAACAAAGAAATGAAGAAAAAAGAGTTGAGATAGAGGGAAGAAAAGAATACCTTCAAGATTTAAACAAGGCGGCAAAAGTTCTTAAAAATTATCAAAATCAACTTACCAAAATTGATTCTGCCTTACCCTCTGATTCACATTTAGTGGTTTTATTAAATTTTCTCCAAAAAGCCACTTCTCAATCCGGACTGGTTTTAAAAGATATTCAACCTTCGACCAGCAGACCTTCTTTAGATGTTGAAGGGATAAAGGAAAACGAACTATCTTTGGTGGTTGCAGGTACTTATACCTCGTTTAAAAATTTTCTTTCGACTTTGGAAATGAGCAGCCGGCTGATTGAAGTGGAATCTATTTCTTTTTCTTCGAGCAAAGAAGACATCCAGGACTTTAATTTAAAAATAAAAGTATATAGTTATTAATATGGCCATAACTTTTATTGAAGAAAGAAGAAAATTAGGATATTTATTTCTGGCTTTGGTAATTGTAATTTTAATTACAATTGTTGTTCTTTGGCAAGGTTTTTTTGCGAAAGAGAAGCTACCACCTTTGCTACCCATTGAAACACCGCTTAAAAAAATAATGATAAATTTGGAAATTCTCAAACATCCCCTTTTAGAAAAACTTAAGCCTTTTGAGGCAATTCCTTCTTTTGAAGAAGAAGTCGGCAGAGAAAATCCCTTCATTCCTTATTCCTTATAAGATTTAAGTTTTGAGACGTGAGATGTATTTGACCTTTGACCTTAAATTTTAAATCTTCTACTATGACATTAATCCAGCAATTGCTAAAAAAAGGGATAATAGATAAAGAACAGGCCACTTCTTTAGAATTTGAAGTTAAAGAAAGAAAAAAAAAGGAAGAGGAGCTGTTGATTGAAAAGAAAATTGTGACCGAGGATTTGTTATTTTCTCTAAAAAGTGAAAACTTAAACATACCTTTAAAAACAGTAGATCCCGAAGAAGTTCCCTTGAAAACCTTAGAATTGATTCCCGAAGAGACAGTCAAGTATTATCAAATGATTCCTCTTTCTAAAAAGGGAAATTTTTTGGAAGTGGGAATGGTCTATCCCGAAGATTTGAAGGCCCAGGAAGCCCTGAAATTCTTAGCCCGTCAGGAAAACTTTAATTTTCAAGTTTTTCTTATCACTTTTACCACCTTCAACGAGCTTTTAAAACAGTATCACACTTTAAAAAGAGAATTGAGTAAAGCCCTGGAGGAATTGAAAGTTGAATTAAAGGAAGAGAGAGTATCCAAAACAGTTGCGGAATTTGAAAGATTGGCTGAAGAAGCTCCGATTACTAAAATCGTGGCCGTGATGTTAAGACAGGCGGTTGATGGCGGAGCTTCCGATCTTCACATTGAACCTGGTCGAGAAAAAATGAGAGTTCGCTTTCGTTTATTGGGTCAATTACACTCTTCTATTTTTTTACCCATGAGAATTCATCCGGCTGTTATTGCCCGAGTTAAAATCCTCTCAAATTTAAAAATTGATGAAACCAGAGTTCCTCAGGATGGCCGATTTTCCACCAAAATTGATGAAAGAGATATTGATTTTCGGGTTTCCACTTTCCCAACTGTTCTGGGAGAGAAAGTGGCCATTAGGGTTTTAGACCCGACGCTTGGCATGAAGAAATTTGAAGAATTAGGCCTGGAGAGTAGGAATTTTGAAGTGCTGAAAAAGGCAATCAAAAAACCCTATGGTTTGATTTTAGCTACCGGCCCGACAGGTTGCGGCAAAACCACTACCTTATATGCTCTTTTGCAGGCCTTAAACAAAGAAGGAGTAAATATTGTTACTTTGGAGGATCCAGTGGAATACTTTATTGAAGGGGTTAATCAATCTCAGATTAAACCGGAAATTAATTATGATTTTGCCCGAGGTCTTCGTCACGTCTTAAGACAAGACCCGGATATTATTATGGTCGGTGAAATTAGAGACGAAGAAACCGCCTTCCTGGTTACCCACGCAGCCTTGACCGGCCATATAGTCTTGTCAACCTTGCATACCAACGATGCTCTGGGAGGAATCCCCAGATTAATTGATTTGGGAATAAAACCTTTTTTAATTTCACCGATGTTAAACTGCATCATCGCCCAAAGATTAGTCAGAAGACTTTGCCAATTTTGTAAAAAAGAGACAAGCCCAAAAAGAGAAGTCAAAAATTTAATCTTAAAAGAGATTGAAAATCTGCCTGAGCAAATCAAAAAAGAAGTAAAAATTCCTAGTCCAATGAGAATTTTTGAGCCAACCGGTTGTAAAAAATGTAATCAAGAAGGTTTTTCCGGAAGAATTGCCCTTTTTGAGATTTTAGAAATGACCGATCAGTTGGCAGAAGTAATTTTGAAGGCGCCAACCATTGAAAATCTTCAGCAAGAAGCCAAACGTCAGGGAATGATTACCATGTTCCAGGACGGCGTCTTAAAAGTATTAGCCGGAGTTACAACAATAGAAGAAGTATTAAAGGTAGCTGAAGAAAAGTAAGTCTTAGGAATGTATGAATTTTTTATGAATCTACCGATTGTCAAATACGAATCTACGAATTTAGGCAATCGCGATTACAAATAATTCGTAACCGAAACCGCAAATTCGTAAATTTCTAAGGAAAAAAGGGAATATGAAAACAATATTATTAATTGAAGATGACCCATTTCTCATAGATACCTATACTCTCAAATTAAAAGAAGCCGGTTTTTCAGTTGAGGTGGCTACTGATGGGAAACAAGGATTGAAGAAATTGGCTGAGAAAAAATTTGACCTTCTGATTTTAGACATTGTTTTACCCCAGATTGACGGATGGGAAATACTTGAGAAGATTAAAGATTTAAGATTTAAGATTAAAGAATTGGAGAATTTGAAAATTATGGTTTTATCTAATCTTGGCCAGAAAGAAGAGGTGGAAAAAGGGATAAGATTAGGAGCAGCAAAATATCTTATTAAAGCTTATTACACCCCAAGCGAAGTAGTGGAAGAAATCAAAAAAATATTGACCAATGATGATAACCGATGACAATAATGCTTTTGTCAGGACGGTAGTAAGTCATAATCATTATCATAGCCATAAGTCAAAATTTATGTTTGATTCCAATAATCAATTAAAAGAATTATTATCTCTCACCATTGCCGAGCAAGCCTCGGATTTACATTTATCGGTTGAGCATCCACCAGTTTTAAGATTGGCCGGTAAGCTTATTCCTTTAGTAAAAAAGAAAAAATTGTTTTCAGAAGATACCAAAAACTTAGCCTATAGTTTGATGACCGAAGAACAAAAACAAAGATTTTTAGAAAAAAAAGAAGTTGACTTTTCCTATAATTTTGTTGAAGAAAACGCCAGATTTAGAGTCAATATTTTTCTTCAGAGGGGAAATGTCTCTTGTGCTTTAAGATTGATTCCGAGCAGAATTCCCACCATTGAACAATTAAATCTTCCTCCTATTTTGCACCAATTTACTACTCCTTCTCAGGGATTTATCTTGATTACTGGCCCCTCTTCTCACGGAAAATCAACTACCTTAGCCGCCTTGATTGATGAAATAAATCATACTCGGACCGAACACATTATCACCATTGAAGACCCGATTGAATATGTTTTTAAAGACGACCGGTCAATTATTGATCAGCGGGAAGTTTATCAAGATACTCTTTCTTTTGCCCGGGCCCTTCGTTCTACCTTTCGCCAGGACCCGGATGTAATTATGGTGGGAGAGATGAGAGACCCCGAAACTATAGCTACGGCCATTACGGCAGCTGAAACCGGTCATCTGGTTTTTGCTACTTTGCATACCAATTCGGCCAGCCAGACTATCCATCGTATTGTTGATTCTTTCCCCTCGGTCCAGCAAAGTCAAATCCGAGCCCAGTTATCAGGTTCTCTTTTAGGAATAGTTTCCCAGAGATTGATTCCCAGAATCAGAGGAGGTTTAATTCCAGCTTGTGAAGTTTTGATTAATACCCCGGCAGTGGCTAATTTAATCCGGGAAAATAAAATTCACGAAATCCCCTTGGTTATTGAAACTTCGGCCGAAATAGGAATGATTTCTCTAAATAGGAGTTTAGCCAGTTTGATCAAAAGAAAAGAAATCAGTTTAGAAAACGCCTTTAACTATTCATTGAACCCGGCCGAACTCAAAATGCTTATCAGATAAATCAACGAATAACGAATCTGTTACGAATAAACGAATAAGCGAATATGAAAAAACTTCTTAGAAGAAAAAAATCTTCTATATCCCGAATTGAGTTATAAAATTATTGGCTGTGCTTTTGATGTTTATAATGAGTTAGGCAGTGGACACAGGGAAAAACATTATGAAAAATCATTAGGGGAAGCATTTTCTAAAAAGAATTTAAAGTTTAAAGAATAATTAGTTTGTCCGATAAGTTATAGTGGTAAAGTTATAGGCAGAAGATTTTTAGATTTCTTTGTTGAAGATAAAATTATTGTAGAAACCAAAAAAGAAATAGATTTTCAAAGCCTCATGTCGACCGAGTTTTAGACTGTCTTAAAACTAATGATCTGAAATTAGCTACTTTAATAAATTTTGGCAGTATTGGCGTAATATTCAAGAAGATTATTAATTTTCTTAATTAGTTTATTCGTAAATTCGTAATAAATTAGTTATTCGCTGATTTATGAAATTTAACTATCGGGCTAGAACCAAAAATGGAGAAATTCAAGAAGGAGTAATTGAGGCCTTTTCTAAAGAAGCGGCTATTTCCATTTTGCAGAAATACGGATTATATATCACCATCTTAAAAGAGGTCGAGGAAGTTCCTTTTTATGCCAAAAAAATAGAATTTTTTGAGAGGATTTCTCAGAAAGACCTGGTTTTATTTTCTCGGCAGCTTTCCATAATGTTTGGTTCTAAAGTAACCTTGATTGAATCTCTAAGAACCTTGGCCAGTCAGATAAAAAATTCTAATTTTCGGGAAAAAATTATAAAAATTTCTGATGAGATTGAAGGAGGAACCACTTTCTCTTTAGCTCTTTCCAAACATCCCAAAATTTTTTCCCCTTTTTATGTTGCCATGGTCAGGTCTGGAGAAGTTTCCGGAAAACTTTCTGAAGTCCTGGATTACTTAGCCGAACACTTAGAGAGAGAATACCATTTGGCTAGTCGAATTAAGGGAGTAATGATTTATCCAACGCTGGTTTTCTCTACCGTTTTAATAGTTTTAACTTTAATGCTCTTTTTTGTTCTACCTCATTTGACCGAGGTTTTAAAACAAACCCAGCAGGAATTGCCAACTATCACCCAAATGGCTATAATTTTGGCTGACTTTTTAAGAAAATGGGGATTGATTTTTATTTTGATTTTGATTGTCCTAATTATTGCCGTCTTTAGATATTATAAAAGTAAAACTGGAAAAGAATTTTTTCATAAAAATTTCTTAAAACTTCCTTTGATTGGCCCCTTTTTAAAATTGGTTTATCTTTCTCGTTTTGCCGAAAACCTTTCTACTTTAATTTCTAGCGGTCTTCCTATTACCCAATGTCTGGAAATTACCGGCGAAATTATTGGAAACTCTGTTTATCAGGAAATTATTTTGCAGGCCCGAGATGAAGTTAAAAGGGGAGAGCCAATTTTTTCAACTCTGGCTCGTTTTCCCGAAGTTTTCCCACCGGTCTTTACCCAAATGACCTTAGTTGGAGAACGAACCGGAACTTTGGATAAAACCCTAATGAATTTAGCTAGTTTTTATCAAAAAGAAACCGAGAGAACTGCCAATAATTTTCTGTCAGTTTTAGAGCCCTTATTGATTATTTTTTTAGGAGTGATTGTTGGCGGGCTAATCGCCGCTTTTTTAATTCCTCTTTACCAGATGACCACCAGTTTTTAAACTTAGAGACCAACAACCAGTTTTCCACAACTTGACATTCTTGATATTAGTGGAATATGCTATAATACTTTAGCGATCGAACAATCAAAAATGAAATCTAGATTCATCAACAAAAAGACCATCTGAGACAACTAAAACTCCTTTAATCCGGGCAACAGAGTTTTTAGAAATTCCCGTTGCTTCGTCAGCGAGGTAGTTTAATAAACAAAACCCAACCACTTTTTGAGGAAAAAACACAGCTAAAAATTGGACAAAAGTGGTGGGGAAAAGGTCGAATCTTAAATCTTTAAACTTAAAACTTAACCATGAAAAAGAGACTACACATCTCTCTACTGCTTTTCTGTCCGAAGACCGGGTCCCTCGGTTTTACCCTGATTGAGCTTCTGGTGGTCATTACCATTATCGGAATTTTAGCCAGCATTGTTTTTGTTTCCTTGTCAGACGCCAAAAACAGGGCAAAAGATGCCAGAATTATTATTGAGATGGCTCAGTTGAGAAGTCTTGCTGAAGTTTTCTACAGCAACAAAAACAGTTATGAAAAATTGAATGAGGATGATGATCAGAAGAGGCTGGAGGCCGATATTGTTGCCCAAGGAGGAGAGTATAATCTCCGTATAAATAACAATGGTAAGGGTTATTGCGCTATCGCGAAGTTGAATTCCGGTGAGTATTGGTGTGTAGATAGTGCTTTAAAGTCACAACAGGTTGATAATAAAGAGACTAATTGCAAAAACGGATGTGTAGATAATAACACTTGTAAGTGCGACTAAAAATACTTGTTTAAGATTTAAGATATTAAGATAAAATCTTAGAAAAAACTATGAAAAATTTTATTAAAAAAAGAGGTTTTACCCTAATTGAGCTTCTGGTGGTCATTGCCATTATCGGAATTTTAGCTTCCATTGTCTTGGTTTCTTTAGGCGGAGCCAGAACCAAAGCCAAAGATGCCAGAATTATGGCTAGTATGGGTCAGGTGAGAAACGTTGCTGAACTTTATTATAGTGATCATAATAGTTCCTATACTAATTTGTGTAACGATAAGGACATTACGAGACTTCGGGACGATATTTGTGTTCAGAAAACCGGAGGTACAACTACATGCGCGACCGCCAGTGATCATTGGAAGTGTTACGCGGGTGCCACTTCTTATTGTATACAGACACAGTTGAATAGTAGGAAGTGGTGGTGCACAGACAGCACTCTGGCGTTTAAGGAGTACTCTGACAATCCGAACTGCACTGAAAGCACTAAACAATGCAAATAAAAAAGTAAAAAAAGGAGGTTTGCTTTTTTACTCCTTTTCACCCGAGGTTAAATCTTTAACATTGGGTGCTTTTTAGCTAATTAGGAGCCGACACTGATTTTTAAATTTTAATTAGGAAATGATAAAATTAAGAAATGGTAGAAATTTTTATCTTTCTTTTTGGTTTGGCAGTCGGCTCTTTTTTGAATTGTGTTATTTACAGATTAGAGACCAGTGAGAATTTCCTCAATGGCCGTTCTTTTTGTCCAAATTGTAAACACATTTTGTCTTGGCCAGATTTAATTCCTCTTTTCAGCTTTCTCATTTTAAAAGGAAAATGCCGCTACTGCCAGCAAAAGATTTCTTGGCAATACCCTTTCGTCGAAATAGTGACAGGGTTGCTATTTTTTCTAATTACCAATTACCAATTACCAATTACCAATTTTTCTGAATTCATTACTCTTTGTTTCTTGTTTCTTGTTTCTTGTTTTTTAATAATAATTTTTGTTTACGATTTAAAACACTATATTATTCCCGATAAAGTAATCTATCCTGCTATTATCACTGCCTCAATTTTCAATTTTCAATTTTTAATTTTTAATCAATTTTCAATTTTCAAAAATTTAATTTCGAGCGCATTAGGCGCTTCGATTTTTTTTCTGGTCATAGTTCTAATTTCCAAGGGAAAATGGATGGGTGTTGGCGACGTAAAATTAGCTTTTTTAATGGGATTGATTTTAGGCTGGCCCAATATTTTAATTGCCTTATTTTTAGCTTTTTTAATTGGAGCAATAATTGGTTTGATATTAATTTTTCTCCGCAAAAAAACTCTCAAGTCCGAAATTCCCTTCGGTCCATTTTTGATTTTTGGAACATTTATTACTATCTTCTTTGGAGAAAAAATAATTGATTGGTATTTGAATTTATTTTTGTTAAAATAATATCTAATAATATGACAAAAGTTAATTTTCTTAAAAAGAAGGTAAAAAGTTTTTTTAAGGTCTCATTACTGGGATATAGAATTTCCTCGCCGGCAGTTGAAATTTTTAGCCTAAAATTATGACAATACTTAATTACAAATTCAGAATATATCCTTCAGCTATAATTCAAGAGAAACTAAATATCCACCTTGAACTATGCAGAGAGTTATATAATCGTTTATTAGAAGAGTTACATAAAGCCAAATTAGATAATAGAAAAATATCTCAGAAAGATACCCAAGCCCTTATAACTCAGCTTAAAAAAGAGAAATCAGAACTCAATGTGGTCTATTCAAGAGTTTTGCAGATGGTTAATTATCAACTTTGGTCTAACACCAAAGCCCTGTCTCAATTAAAGAAAAAAGGTAAGAAAATAGGAAGACTCCGTTTCAAGGGAAAAGGATGGTTCAAAACAGTGAACTACAATCAATCAGGTTTCAAACTGGAGGACAAGAAATTAATCTTATCGAAAGTCGGTGAAATACCAATAAAACTTCATCGTCAAATAACTGGTAAAATAAAAGGCCTGATTATCAAAAGAGCAAATTCTGGTAAATGGTTTGCTATTTTCCAAGTTGAACAAAGACCAGAACCTTTACCTAAAACAGGTAAAACCATTGGTTTAGATATAGGAATAAAGCATTTCTTAACTGATAGCCAGGGGAGACAAATAGAAAATCCAAAGTTCTATGAAAAAACACTCAAAAAAATAAAAACTGTTCAACACTGGTTATCAAATAAAAAGAAAGGTTCAAATAACAAAAAAAAGCAAAAAATAAAACTGGGAAAATTATTTGAGAAACTGATAAATCAAAGAGATGATTTCTTACATAAACTTTCAAGATTTTATATCAATAATTATGATTTTATTTTTATTGAAGGTTTAAATGTTTTAAAGATGGTAAAAAATCACCTCTTTTCTCAAAAAATCCTTGATACTTCTTGGAGCAAATTTTTTCAAATGTTATCTTACAAGACTGAAAGAGCCGGTAAGATAGTAATAAAGGTTGATCCCAAAGGAACTTCAAAGATAAGATAAAAACCCACGGCAGACTTGATCGTGATTATAATGCCTCTCTCAATATCTTAGAGAAAGGCTTATCAGGGCAGGGATTGCCCGTTGAGCCTGCAGAGAGAAAGCCTCTACTCTTTATTCCAGCCTCAGCTGTAATTAAAGGGCAAGTTTCTTCAATGAAGCAGGAAGCCCCCCGCTTTAGCTGATGAGGGTAGTCCACTTGGTGCTATAATAGGAGTAGGATTGATAATTTACGGTAAAAAAACTTTAAAATCAGAAGTTCCCTTCGGTCCATTCTTGGTAACAGGAACTTTTATTGCCCTGTTCTGGGGAGAAAAACTAATTAATTGGTATCTCAATATTTTATGAAAAACTATATATCTTCTCATCAGCTTTCCATTTTTCCGACAGGTCCCTTGGGTTTTACTCTAATTGAGCTTCAGGTGGTGACCAGTATAATTATTTTTTTATCTGTCATTGTTTTGTTTAATTATCGGGCAGGCGAAAGTCAGTTGGCTCTTCAGAGATCGGCCCACAAATTAGCCCAGGACATTAGGCGGGCCCAGGAAATGGCCATGTCAGTCAAGGAATACGACGGAGAAATTCCTTCCCGTTATGGAATAGAGTGTACCACCACTAATCCAAATTATTGTATTTTATTTGCCGATAAAGGTAATAATGGACTGTATGAAGAAGACCAAGATAAAGAGGTTGAGAAAATAACTTTTGAAAAAGGAGTGAGTGTTCAGCAACTTTTGATTGTTGACCCTTCTTCCCCCCCGTCCCGCACCCGCATCGGGATAACTTTTAAACCTCCAGATCCTACAACAACCATTAGGAGCCCGGGTGATCCTGATGATGGTTTTTCAGTTACTCAAATTGTCTTAACTAATGGTAACAAGATCAAAACTATTACTGTAAACAAAGTAGGCCTTATTTATGTTGAATAAAATGTTTCAATCTGATCATAGGGGCTTTACCCCGTTAGAAATTCAGAAAAGCCTATTTTTGTTTAAAGGTTCTAAGGTAAAGTCGCCTAACAGGTTAGCGCTTTTTACTATAAAGCTCAATGGTAAATTTCTAACAGGGTTTACTTTCATTGAAGTTATGATAGCTATTTTTGTCCTAACCATTGGAGTATTAGGAGTTTTTACCGCAATTCAAAACATTACTTTTTCTTCTCAAATAAATTTTTCAAAATTGACAGCCACTTATCTGGTCCAGGAAGGAATAGAGTTAGTTAGAAATCAGAGAGATTCCAATTGGCTGGCCGGAGACCCTTGGGACTCAAACTTGCCCAGCGGGACAGAAACTGGTCTTTTGGGAAAGTTTAGTAGAACTATTACTATTACCGAACCTTCTTCAGATAAAAAGGTGGTTTCGGTAAAAGTTTCTTGGCAAGAGAGAGGAAAAAACTATTCGATTACTGCTGAAACCGAATTATATAATTGGTATGAGAAATAATTCCTCTACCACTTTTATGTCCAAAGAAAAAAAATTAAAAAATTTAAAAAAGAAATTATTAATAACTCCAAAAAATGGTGGGGGATTCACTTTAATAGAAATGCTGATGGCGATAGCGATTTTTATTTCCGTAATCACTGTAACTTCGGCCATTTTTGTTTTTAGCTTGCGAGCTCAAAGACAGAACCTGGCTTCTCAAGAGCTTTTAGACCAGACTTCTTATCTAATGGAATATATGTCCAGAGCTATTAGGATGGCACAGAAAGATATGGACGGCAGTTGTACTAGTGAGGTTAAATTGAATTATTTATTTGATGGTCAATGCCTTAAATTCAAAAATTATCATGGAGAATGTCAGCAGTTTTGTTGGGATGGGGTGAGATTAAAAGAAATTAAGGATAACGTTAAAAATTATTTGACCAGCCCAGATCTTAGGGTAAATTCTTTTAGCGTTACTTTAACCGGGGAAACTCAGTTAGATAGCCTTCAGCCCTTGGTTTCTATTTTTCTGGAGATTGCAGGTAAAGAGCAATCAAAAATTCAAATTCAAACCAGCATTTCCCAAAGACCGTTAGATGTTAAAAAATAACCCTAAAATACAATCTGGCATTTCTTTATTTTTGGTAATCATTATATTGACCATTCTCTTGGCTATTGTTTTGGGTTTGAGCACTATTTTTTTTGGCCAGCTGGCAATGGTGCATGAGATGGATTATTCGCTGATTGCCTTTTATGCCGCCGATGCTGGGATAGAAGCAATATTGTCGTATCGGAATAATCCTTCCTCGTCACCGGTTGCTACTAACTGTATTAAGACCAGTCCTTGCAAGTTATCTAATCAGGCAAAGTATTATCTTGAGATTAGAGATAAGGCCGCCGATTCAAACTGTCCAAGTTACTGCATTAAATCATTTGGAACCTACAAAGAAATCAGCCGTGCCGTTGAAATTGCCTACTAAACATGACGAAGAAGGAAGCCAAACAGAGGATTAAAAAATTAAAAAAGTTGATTGAGAGATACCGCTATTCCCGACATGTCTTAGATAAAGAATTAGTTCCGATTGATGTTGAGGATTCCTTGAAAAAGGAACTTTTTGATTTGGAGCAAAAATTTCCTCAATTCATTACTCCTGATTCGCCAACCCAGAGAGTTGGCGGAAAACCATTAGAGAAGTTTGTGAAAGTTAGACATCCCCAACCGATGTTATCTTTTAACGACGCCTTTTCAGAAAAAGATATGGAGGATTGGTTAGAAAGAATTGCCAGATTTCTGGGTGTTGATTTGTCAAAAGATGATGTCGCCCGTCAGAGTTTTGCCGAGCAAAAGTTGGGCGGGTTTTATTGCGAGCCAAAATTGGATGGCTTGGCCATAGAATTAATTTATCAAGATGGAATCTTGAAAGCAGGTCTTACCCGGGGAGATGGAATCATTGGCGAAGATGTCACTCAGAATTTAAAAACTATTGAAGCTATACCCCTGCGTTTAACTAAACCGGTTGAAGTAGTGGCTAGGGGAGAGGTTATTATTACCAAAAAAGAATTTGAAAAAATCAACCAAGAACGAATGAAAAAAAGTTTATCTCTTTTTGCCAATCCTAGAAATTTGGCAGCCGGTTCAGTCAGACAATTAGACCCAAAAATTACTAGCCAGCGTCACCTTGATTCAACCTGTTATGAATTAATTACTGATTTAGGTCAAAAAACTCACCAAGATAAACACAAAATTTTAGAGGAATTAGGTTTCAAAACTAATAACAAATTTTCAAAATACTGCCGGAATTTAAAGGAGGTTTTTGATTTTCACAAGGTCACCCAGAAATTGCGAGAAAAATTTCCCTATGAAATTGATGGAATTGTCGTCACTGTCAATGATAATAAAATTTTTGAAAAATTAGGAGTGGTTGGTAAGGCGCCACGAGGGGCGATTGCCTATAAATTCCCTCTCAAGCAGGCGACAACAATTGTTGAAGATATCTGTCTTCAGGTTGGCAGAACAGGAGCTGTCACTCCGGTGGCTCATTTAAAACCGGTTGAAGTTGGCGGAGTAATAATTTCCCGGGCAACCTTGCATAATGAAGACGAAATCAAAAGATTAGGAGTGAAAATTGGCGATACCGTTGTTGTCGGTCGGGCAGGCGACGTCATTCCCGATGTGGTCAGGGTTTTACCAGAATTGAGAACTGGCAAAGAAAGAGAGTTTCGCTTTCCCAAAAAATGCCCGGCCTGCCAAAAAGAATTAATTAAACCAGAAGGCGAGGTTGTCTGGCGTTGTCCAAATCCAAAATGCTTTGCCAGACAAAGAGAATATTTTTATCACTTCGTTAGTGCCTTTGATATCATTGGCCTAGGTCCAAAAATCATTGACAGGTTGATTGACGAGGGTTTAGTTTCTGATCCGGCTGATTTATTTAAATTAGAAGAAGGAGATATATTGCCGCTGGAGCGTTTTGCTGAAAAATCTGCCAAAAATTTAATTGAAGCCATTCAGTCAAAAAAGAAAATTTTATTATCAAGATTTATTTATGCTCTGGGCATCAGAAATGTTGGTGAACAAACCGCTCAGGATTTGACAGAATATTTTGGCTCAATGGAAAAATTAAAAAATGCCTCTCTGGAAGAACTGCAAAAAATTAGGGATATTGGACCAGTTGTCGCTAAATCAATTTTTGACTGGTTTAGAGAAAAAAGAAATTTAGAATTTTTAGAGAAATTGAAAAAAGTTGGAGTTGAAATTGTGATTGAAAAGAAAGCTCGCTATCAACCACTAAAAGGCAAGACTTTCGTTTTAACTGGCTCTTTAGAGACAATGACTAGAGAAGAGGCCAAGGAAAAAATCCAGCTCCTTGGCGGAAAAATCTCCGAATCCGTTTCTAAAAAAACTGATTATTTAGTGGTTGGCAAAGAACCTGGCTCAACTAAACTGGAAAAAGCCAAAGAGCTAGGTATAAAAACAATTTCCAAAAAAGAATTTCTAAACCTTTTAAAATAAATTTACTCGACCTGTTTAAGGTGGCACTTTAAACAGACAAATAAGGGAGGTATGTTTTATCATTTGAAAAAATTGGATTGGATTTTGATTTTCTCTGCCTTGTTGCTGGTTGGGATTGGGCTTTTATCAATTTATAGTTCTTCTCTGGGCAAAGGAGATTTTTCTAATTTTAATAAGCAGGTTATTTTTTTTGGAATTGGATTTTTTTTAATGTTCCTTTTGAGTTTTTTTGACTGGCGAGCCTTAAGAGATAATCCCTATTTGATTTTAATTTTTTATTTTCTTTGTTTAGCGGCTTTGGCCGGTTTATTTTTTTTCGCTCCGGAAATCAGGAGAGTACAAAGATGGTATAAACTAGGTGCTTTGACGGTTGACCCGATAGAACTTACCAAACTGATTTTAATAATTTTATTGGCTAAATATTTCTCCACCAGGCACGTTGAAATGTATCAAATTAGGCATATTTTAGTTTCCGGTTTTTATTTTTTAATACCGATTAGCTTGGTTTTCTTTCAGCCCGACTTGGGTCAGGTAATAATTTTAATTGCCCTCTGGGTGGGAATTTTAATTATTTCCGGAATTTCTTTTAAACGTTTTTTAGTTTTGCTTTTTTGTTTTCTTTTAATTTTTATTCTGGCTTGGAATGTTGCTTTGAAAGATTATCAAAAAGCCAGAATTTTAAGTTTTATCCATCCTCAGATATCAGACCCTTTGGCAATTGGTTGGAGTCAGCAACAAGCCAAAATTGCCATTGGCTCTGGCGGAATTTTCGGTCAGGGTTTAGGTCGGGGTTCTCAAACCCAATATAGATTTTTACCCGAGCCCCAGACCGATTTTATTTTTGCTGCCTTTGCTGAAGAAACTGGCTTAATCGGTGTATCGGTTCTTCTCTTTTTGTTTTCAATTTTAATCTGGCGAATTTTAAAAATCGCTTTTTTGGCTCAAATTAATTTTGCTCGTCTCTTTGCTTGCGGATTTAATATTCTTTTAATTTCCCAAATTTTCATTCATATCGGAATGAATATCGGCTTATTACCCATTATTGGCATTCCCTTGCCTTTGATCAGTTATGGCGGTTCAAATCTTATTGCTACTTTTCTTGGTTTAGGGATTTTACAAAGCTTTAAAACTCACTAAAACTTTGTAATTAGTCTCGAGTACTGATTTTTGTTTATGTGTAAATTGCTTAAATTTTCGTTATTATTCTTAAATGACTGCTTCTAGAATCTTTTTATTTTTCTGTCTTTCTTTTATCACCGGGATTTTTATTAGTTCGATGCTGGGATTCTCGGCCGGTAGTAGGGTTTATCTCTTACTGCCGGGTTTAATTTTGGGAATTTTGTTAATTTCAGTTTTCTGGCGATACAAAACTTTGGCAGTAATTGGTTTTTGTATTTTATTTTTAGTTGCCGGAATCTGGCGGCATCAAATAGTCGAATTGAAAATTGCTAATAATGAGTTAAGAAAATTTAATGAACTAAATGAAAAAATAAGTTTAATTGGAATTATTTCAAATGAATCAGATATTAGAGAAAAAAGCCAAAAATTAACCATAAAAATCCAAGAGGTAATTCAGAACGAAAACGTTTCTCGCTTTGTTAATGGAAAGGCTTTAATCACTACTCACAGATATCCTGAATATCAATATGGCGATAAGTTAAAAATCACTGGAAAATTAGAAAGTCCAACCGAGGATATAGATGGTTTTAATTATCAAGATTATTTAAAAAAAGATGGAATTTATTCAATAATGAGTTGGCCAGAAATTGAACTAATAGAAAGAGAAAAATACATAGGTCCGAGCTACCTCATTTATGGGAAGATTTTGGGTTTTAAAAACAAGTTGAGAGAAAGTATTTATCAAAATCTCTCTCCGCCCCAAAGCTCAATTTTGGGAGCAATGGTTTTGGGAGATAAAAGAAAACTTTCTGAGGACTTAAAAACAAAATTAAAAATTGCTGGCGTAAGACATATCACCGCTATTTCTGGCCTTCACGTTACTATTTTGACCAGCATTTTAATGACCATCTTGATTGGGCTCGGTCTCTGGCGTCAGCAGGCTTTTTGGTTTTCAATAATTTTAATGACTTTATTTATTATTATGACCGGTCTTCAACCCTCGGCTATTCGGGCTGGAATTATGGGTGGTCTTTTTCTTTTAGGCCAGTATTTGGGAAGAATGAGCGTTTCCTCTCGCTCAATAGTTTTGGCGGCAGCTTTAATGTTATTCCAAAACCCCTTACTTTTAAGACTCGATGTTGGATTTCAACTTTCCTTTTTTGCAATGATGGGAATAATTTATCTAATGCCGTTTTTCCAAGATTGGTTAAGATTCATTCCTTGGAAAAATCCTAAATCTGTTCTATCTATGACCCTCTCGGCTTACCTCTTTACTCTGCCAATTTTAATTTATAATTTTGGCTATATATCATTAGTTGCTCCAATAACTAATGTTTTAATTATTCCTCTTCTTCCCTTTATTATGCTTTCTGGATTTATTTTTGGCTTAGCTGGAATAATTTTCCAGCCCTTGGGCTGGGTTCTCTCCTGGCCGGCCTGGGGATTGTTAACCTATCTAACAAAAATAGTTAATTGGCTTTCAGGTTTTCCGTTAGCCTCTTTAACTATCGAAAATCTCCACTGGATTTGGTTAATAATTTCTTATTTAATTTTAGGATTTATAACTTGGCGACTACAGAAAAGCCAAAAGTTAAAATTCCTCCAATATTAACCTTTTTCTCTCAAGCGTAAAATTTAAGCCATGGCTTGAATTTTACGCTTGATTTAGCTTGAAGAATTTTTTTAATTTACTATCATTACCGATACCTTCAGCCACCGCCAATCTTATTTCTTTTTCTGATAATCCAAAAAATTCTCTTAGTAATTCAATTTCTGCTTGACAATCGAATGGATAAACCCAAACACTTTTTTGTAAAGGATAAAATCCTAATTCCTTTAATTTTCCCCTAAATGCTTCCCGGTAAAATTTTTTTAACTGGGATATATCAAAAATTACCAATCGCCATTTTTTATCCCACTTTTTTGGCTTTTTTATTTTTAGGCTATCAATTTGGAAAATTCCTGCTTTCTTTTTTCCTTCTTTGGTAAGGCTAATATAAATTTGATGATTTCTTTTTTTTATTTTTATTAATCCCTGCTTTTTCAAATTATAAAAAGTATCTCTTACTTTTTTCCTCGGGTATTTTCGCCATTTTTTATAATTCGATAGGAGATTTCTGATAAAGTAAGGAGAACTGGCCACTATATAAATTGCTCCAGCAATGGCTAGCCAAGAAAGAACATCTTTCACAATTTCTGATCTCGGCTTAGCAAAATAATATTTATATTTCTTGAGGCCCATACTTCCATTATAGTAGCGTAAAATTCCACCCGATGGCAAGAATTTTATGCGCATTAAATCAATCACAAAATTAAAATTTTTATTTTTATTTTATCTATTTTATTTAAATTAAGCGTAAAATTCAAGCCATGGCTTAAATTTTACGCCATTTGGAAAAGAAGAAAATTTTTGAAAAATTGTTAAATTTGATATAATAATTTAATATGGAGCAAAAAGTTTACCCCGGACAATCCCGAAGGGATTTGTGCGAGGCCTGGGTAATATCGGTTAATATGGGTTACGGGCATCAGAGAACTGCTTATTCTCTAAAGAATTTTTCTGAGGGAAGAATTATTAATGCCAATGATTATCCGGGAATACCGACGAGGGACAGAAAAATCTGGGAGTTAACAAGAAAGACCTACGAGTTTATCTCTTCCTTTAAAAGAACCCCCTTGATTGGTAATTTGGTCTTTTCAATTTTTGATACCTTTCAAAAAATCCTTGCCTTTTATCCTAAAAGAGATTTATCTAAACCAAATTTCACCTTGAGACAAATCTATTTTTTGTTTGAAAAAGGCTGGGGAAGAGATCTTGTCGAAAAGTTAAAAGTTAAAAGTGAAAAGTTAAAAATTAATTTGCCGATTATTTCTACTTTCTTTATCCCGGCCTTTATGGCTGAGTATTTTAAGTATCCGGGTGAGATTTATTGTGTTATTTGCGATGCTGATATTGCCAGAACCTGGGTTTCTTTAAATCCTCAAAAAAGCAAAATTAAGTATTTTGCTCCGACCGAAAGGGTGGTTGAGAGACTAAAACTTTACGGAGTAAAAACAGAAAATATTTTTTTAACCGGTTATCCTTTACCTTTAGAGAATATCGGCTCAGAAAACTTGGAGATTTTAAAAGAAGATTTAAAATATCGACTTTTAAATTTAGATCCAAAAAGAAAATATTTTGGGAAATATAAAATTTTAATTGAAGAAAATTTAGGAAAATTGCCGGCTAAATCAGATCATCCTTTAACGATAATGTTTTCAGTTGGCGGAGCCGGGGCTCAAAAAGAAATCGCAATCAAAATTTTAAGATGTTTAAGGTTCCACCTTAAACAGGGAAGAAACAGGGTGATTTTATCGGCCGGCATTAGAGAAAGAGTTAAAGAATATTTTGATAAAAATATAAAGTACTTAGGACTGGAAGGAAATAAAAACATCGAAATAATTTTCGAAAAGGATATTGAAAGTTATTTTCAAAGATTTAATCAGGCCTTAAGAAAGACCGATATTTTATGGACCAAACCCTCAGAACTTTCTTTTTATTCTGCTTTGGGAATTCCAATCATTATTGCTCCGGCGATCGGCTCTCAAGAAGAATTTAACATGAGATGGCTTTTGAAATCAGGCTTTGGAATTTTACAAGAAAATCCAAATTATACATTAGAATGGCTTTTTGACTGGCTAGAAAAAGGTTATTTAGCTGAAGTTGCCATGGAAGGATTTATTGAAGGAGAAAAAATGGGAACCTTAAAGATCTCGCAAATAATCACTAATTTGAGTAAATTCGCGAGTTGATTAAAATGAGGGCTAATATTATCAATTTCTTAACTGAAGGAGCCGTTGCCTCATCTCTTTTATTTATTCCAATTTTTGCTAAAGAACTCGGAGCAAGTAATTTTGAAGTTGGTTTAATTGGTACTTTTTATGGATTGGCAATGTTTCTCTCCTTTTATATCTTTGGTCGACTCTCTGATATTTATGGAAGGAAAAAATTTTTAATTTTGGGATTAATAGCTTCAATTATTTCTTTTCCTCTTCAAGCTCTGGCTTCCAGTCCCTTTCAATTACTTTTAGCCCGAGCCTCGGTTGGCTTTTGTGCCGCCATTTTTCCAGCTGCTTTGGTCAGTCATATTTATGATGCAAATAAAAAAGTTGGTAAATTTAGTTCCTTTGGTAGTTTAGGTTGGGCAGGGGGTCAATTTTTGGCTGCTTTAATTGCTGTCTATTGGAAAATATTTCTCTTGGGTTCTTTTTTCTTTTTCTTAGCCTTCCTTTTTGCTTTAAAAATGGAAATTCCAAAAATTTCTCTTTCTGTGCCCTTATTTCCTCTGAAAGTAATAAAAAATAGTTTCTCAGTTTATTTAGCTTTTCTTTTGAGACATTCTGGCGCCCATATGATTTGGATAATTTTTCCTCTCTATTTAGCCTCTTTTGGAATCTCAAAACTTTGGATAGGTATCATTTATTTCACTAATTCTTTTTTTCAGTTTTTGATAATGCCAATGTTTGATAAATACAAGAGTTCAAATTTAGTAATTTTAGGTCTTATTCTTTCAGCAATTACTTTTTATTCTTTCTCTTTGGCTTCTACTCCTTTTCAGTTTTTGCCAACTCAAATTTTATTAGCTACCTCCTGGTCTTGCCTTTATGTTGGTTCTCTAAAATTAGTTTTAGAAAAAAACATTGAAAAAGCCACTGCCGCTGGTCTCCTTAAATCCAACATTTCTTTGGCAGAGATTTTTGGACCAATCTTCGGAGGTTTACTTAGTCAATATTTTGGTTATTTGGCTTGTATTTTTGGAGCGATTGTTTTAACCTTGTTTGGATTTTTGATTTTCTATTTAATAGAATTTAAATCAAAAGCTGCTTATGAATAAACTTCTTAAAAAAATTTTATTAATCCTCTTAATTATAATTTTACTTTTTCTTGGATATTTTTTTGTTGGTATTCCTCCAGAGGCAGAAAAAATTATTTGGGGAGTTAATTTTTCTCAAAAACATACTCAGTTTTTAGGCCTTGATTGGCAAAAAACTTATTTGGCTTTACTTGATGACCTTGGGACAAAAAATTTGAAAGTGGCCGTCCACTGGGATTTGCTTGAGCCTGCAAAAGGAGAATATAATTTTGAAGATTTAGACTGGCAGATTGAAAAAGCTGAAGAAAAAGGCGTTAAGCTTCTTTTAGTGATTGGTATGAAAAGTGGGCGCTGGCCAGAGTGTCATATTCCTCTTTGGGCGAAAAATTTATCAAAAGAAGAACAACAAAAAGAGATTTTAGAAATGATTGAAAAAATTATTTTAAGATATAGAGATTCACCATCTATTAACTACTGGCAAGTAGAGAATGAGCCTTTTTTTCCTTTTGGGGAATGTCCTTGGGTTGATAAGAAATTTTTGAAAAAAGAAATCGAATTGGTGAAATCACTTGATTTTCAAAAAAGACCTATCTTAATATCAGATAGTGGAGAGGGATCATTTTGGATAAAAGCCGCCAGATTTGGTGATATAGTTGGTACAACAATGTATGAAAAAATCTGGTTTAGACAATTAGGTTTTTACATTCACTACCCTTTCCCACCAACTTTTTATTGGCGAAAGGCTCAAATTATCAAAAAATTTTTTGGTAAAAAAGTAATTTGTATTGAGCTCCAGGCAGAACCCTGGGGACCTGCTTTGCTTTATGACTTACCTTTGGAAGAACAAAAAAAGACAATGAATTTGGAACAATTCAAAAATAATATAGAATTTGCTAAAAAAACCGGCCTCAAAGAATTTTATTTATGGGGGGCTGAATGGTGGTACTGGTTGAAAATAAAACAAAATCAACCAGAAATTTGGGAGGAAGTCAAAAAATTATTTTACTAATATGTTATCAATAATCATTCCGGCTTTAAACGAAGAAAAATATCTTCCTTTGTTGCTTAAAGAGATTAAAAAGCAAAATTTTGCTGATGATTTAGAAATAATTGTCGCTGATGCCAGTTCAAGTGACAGGACGGTTGAGATTGCCAAGAGTTTTGGCTGTAAAGTTGTTGCCGGCGGTTCGCCGGCTAAAGGCAGAAATGAAGGAGCAAAAATTGCTCAAGGTGATATTTTCTTATTTATGGATGCTGATAATATTTATTTGCCGGAAAATTTTTTAAAGAATCTCTTAGAAGAATTTGAAAAAAGAAAATTAGATGTTGCCTCTTTTCCTATTTATCCTAAAGGAAATGGCTTTGATAAGGTTATTTATAAAATTTATAACAGCTTTGTTCAGTTAACTCAACGATTTTCAGCCTATGCCACCAATTCGGTTCTGGTTAGAAAAAACATTCATCAGAAAATCGGCGGATTTGATGAAGAAATAAAAATAGCTGAAGACCATTTCTATGTCAAAACGGCCAGAAAATTCGGGAAATTCGGTTTTATTAAAACGACGCAGCCCGTCTTAACTTCGCCCCGGCGTTTTGAAAAAGATGGCAGATTGAAAACTTATTTCAAATATCTAATAGCTGGAATCTATATGTTGTTTTTTGGGCCAATAAAAAAAGATATCTTTAAATACTGGTTAAGATAGGTCCATTTTCTTGCGAACTTCAGCCATAGTTGATTGGATAATGATTATTTTATCGTCTCGGAATTTCAATACACCTTTTGATAAAGGCGCTGCTCAAAGGGAGATTGTGGAGGAGCGAGAGGATGTCTATCTAGCTTCCCGACCTCTTTATTTTAAAAAATAAAGAGCTATTATGAAATTAGTTAAGATTAGAAAGCCAGCTTGCTGAAAAAAAATTAGAAATAATAGAATTAAAAAACAAGATTTCTGAGCTAGAAGAGAAATTAAAAAGAAAAAAAGAAAATCTAAAGAAAATGCTCAATTCAAATTTTTGGGCAAATTATTTTAAGATAATAAGATAATAAATGAGAGTGTTGAACAATTCGCTTTTTGACTGACACTTTGGTATCAAAGTTGAAAATTAGCAACAACTCAGCTGCTTTTCTGCTTCAACTCTGATATCAGGGTAGCAGTTTGGAGGTATTTATCTTTAGGTTTTAATGATCTCTTAGGCTTGTTGAAGACAATATTGAGGATTTTGGAAAGTTAAAAAGACAATTCTTTTTACAATTAAGGCAGATACCAGTAAGATAAGCCTGGATTTCGGTTTTAAATCTTCCCAACCATCTACATTTTCCTAATCTTTGATTTTCCATGGCATCAGCGAATCTTCTCTCA
>JASEJL010000075.1 GCA_030016465.1 Patescibacteria group bacterium
CTTCTTATCACCTCTTTTTTTATTTTTTAAGGTTCCAAAAATAAAAACTAGCTTCTCGGTCTGAGAGGCTAGTTTGATATCAACTATTGAAAAATTAAGAAAAATCTAACCTCCCAGACCGAAAGCTAGTCCGTCCAGGAAAAGCCAACAATAAATTCTATTGGTTTTGCCTGGAAAGTTAGTCATGATTCTTTATTTTATCTCAGAAAAATTTCTTGTCAAGAGAGCAGTTTGGTGTCATGCTTAAATTACTTGACACGGTCTGGCACCCTTAAACATTTTATTTCTAATTTTTTCTTTTTTATCGCTAATTCAATTCAAATTGAACAAAAGTAAGCCCCGTTAGAAATCTGTCTTAGGGGGTAAAAAGCGATTTAGATTATAAGAAATATAAAAATGAGTAAAACTTGCTTAGATAATTGCAAAAATAATTTTGTCAAAATTATTTTTGCCAAGGATTTCTAACGGGGTAAACATCTTGTTTCTTAAAATCTTGGCTGGATTAGAAGTATCAATCTTTTATTTACTGATAAAAATCTTTCAGAAAACGGCTGGCTCTATCCATTTTGTAAATTAAAATAATATCTTCTCAATTTTATTCTGCTTTATATCCTCAAATAATTTTCGCAAGACAGGATAATTAATATTAGTCCTGTTTTATTCGGAAAATCTGAAAGATTTTCAATTTTCTTAAACTAAAGAAAGCCCTGCCTTGTTTTCGCCCCGAAGGAGAACAAGTTCCCTACGGGACAGGCAAGGCAGGGCAAATTTTTCTGGCAGGAACGAGGCAAGCTCGTTCCCCCTCAAGAAAGAGGGTTCGTGTCCGATCTCCGTGTGCCCTCGAGAGGAATCGAACCCCTATTTGAAGCTCCGCAAGCTACTGTTTTATCCATTAAACTACGAGGGCCTTACTTTTTAAAACTTACTTTTTAAAATTATCACAAAATTTACCTATCAATAGGATAGCTTTTGATATATTGAAGATAATGCCTAATAAAGAAAAAGAAGACAAAATTACTACTTGCTATACTAAAATTGTAAAAGAAGATTATTAGGGATTAAGTTTAATAGATCAACTATCTTATAAAATATCAAGTTGATTCATCCCCATGAATAAATTCAAGGGATTTTTTAGTTAAATTTTTGTAAATATTCACAAAATCAAATCGCAGTAATCAGCAAATCTAAAGCTAATTCTGGATTTAGTTTGCCAGTTTTAATTTTAAGATCTGTCTCAAAAATTTTTTGGTAGATTTGTTTTAATTGCCAAAGACTAAATTTTTGTGCCAGTTGGTAATTTTTTTTAACTACAAAAGGATGAAGGTTGCTTTCATTGATAATTTTATAATAAGGTGTATTTTTTTCTATTAAGTCTTTAATTTTTAAAAGATTCCGAAATTGAAAATTAATCATCGCCAAAAGATATAAGGGAGTATCGCCTTTTTCTAAGTGCTGATGAAGCAGAAATAAGGCTCGACTTTTTTTCTTTTCTGATATGGCATCAATGGTTTTAAAAATATCGGTTTCAATTTTTGGCCTGACTAAAAGTTCTATATCTTCCTTTTTGATTTTTCGGTCATTTTTGTAATTAACTAATTTTTTAATTTCACTTTCCATCTGCCAGAGACTGCTGCCAACGAAATTGATGAGGTTATCAAGTGCCTCAGGATCGGCTTCCACTTGATATTTTTCGAATTCTTTTTTAACCCAATTTTTTAATTTTTGGCCTTCTAATGGTTTAAATTCTTGAAATTTTGAGTTTTTTTTAAGAAATTTTAAGAAAGAATTGTTTTTATCTATTTCTTTCTTTTCATAAATTAAAATGATATTGTCGGAATTAACAAATTTCTCTCCCTGTTTTAAAAATTCTTCTTGAAAATCTTTATTAGAAAAAACATCTTTTAAAACTACCAACTTTTTCTCCCGGAACATTGAGATAGTTTCAACCTCACTTTTGAAATCCTGAAAATTTAAATTTCCTGCGTCAAAATATCTCAAATTTAGCCCACTTTTGTGGATTTTTTTATAGTGTTCAACAATCTCGTTTAATTTTCGCCGCGACCGATATGTATCTTTGCCGTAGAGAAAAATAATCATAAAAATTCAATAAAAACTTCTTTAAATCTTATTCCAAAAATCTTTTTCTTCTATCTGAGATAGTTCTAAAATTCCTCCTAAAGTACCGGGGGCTAATTCTTTATGAGGTGGAACTATGGTGATAAATTTTTGACGATTGGTCGTTTTCTTAATTTTACATCACTTCCTTTCTGAGAGACAAAATAAAAACCGAATTCTCGGCATAAAATTTTGATAACTCGTTTTCCAGAAAGTGGTTTATACATGTTTTAATTCAAAAGTGGTTACTAAGGGGGCTTCTTTTGGGAGAATTTTTTGAATCTTGGGTTAACCCTCTAAATACAATTCAACTGCTTCTTTCAGATTTTTTTTAGCCTCTTCGATTGTTTTTCCTTGGCTTACTACTCCTAACTCAAGGCAACGGGCAACATACCATTTTCCTTCTTTATTTTATTAAGAATAATAGTAAATCGATAAATCATATATATTGATATTCAAAAAATAAATTAATGTCAAATTTTAGCTTGGCACTTTGGACAAAAATGGGCGCTTCTACCGGCTAATTTTATTCGTTCAATTTTTGTAGCACATCTACTACATTTTTCGCCTTGGCGGCGATAAACTTTTCTTTCTTTGTCAAAATAGCCTCGCTCGCCAGAAATTCGCCGGAAATCAGAAATTGATTCTCCGCCTAATTCAATCGCTTTTGGCAAAATTTCTCTTATTGCCTGATAAATTTTCTTTAATTCTGCTTCTTTGAGTTCTGAAACATCTTTAAATGGATGAACTCTTGCCTGCCACAAAATTTCATCAGAATAGATATTGCCAATGCCGGCAATAACTTCTTGATCCATTAAAACTTGCTTAATTTTGCCTTTTTTTGGTAAAATTTTTTTAAATTTTTCAAAACTAAAATTTTTTTCAAGAGGTTCAACTCCCAAGGGACTAAGCTCTTTTTTGAGTTCTTCCTGATTTAGGAGTTCAACTTTGGCAAATTTTCTTAAATCAGATAAAGCCAATTGTCGACCATCATCCAGAAAAAAAATTAGGTGCAAAAACCTATTCATTGGATCGTCAGTTAAAGAGCCTTTAATTTCTGATTGCCATTGATTTTTTTCTCGCCGCCATTTTCCCAAAAGTAAATGACCAGTCAATTTTTGGTGAATCAAAAGATAATAAGTTGACAAAGGTCGGGTTTCTGTTAACTCAAAAATGATGTTTTTCCCTCGCCGCCAGATTTTTTCAATTTTCTTTCCTTTTATTTCTTTTTTAAATTGCTCAAAGTTCTTTGGCAATTTAATCATTTTTGGAAAATCAGTCCAGATATCTTGGATTTTTCTGGTCAAAATTTCTTTATTCAAATCACGGATAATTGTTTCCACTTCTGGTAATTCTGGCATATCATGTTTGTAAGAATTCTAAGCGTTGTTTATACTTTTTGTATAAAATAAAGGGGGAATTCGTTTAAGACCTTAAACAACGCTGCTATTTCTTACATTTTAGTGTATATCTTATCATTGGATGTACAATATGAGGACATCGGTAACACTTTTATTATTTCAGAGGTTGTTTCTTTGGGCAAAATTTTGAATAAAATGGCTTTAATTTCCTTAAAAGAAAATAGATTGGTTG
>JASEJL010000076.1 GCA_030016465.1 Patescibacteria group bacterium
TTTAGGAAATGCCAAAGCCAAAGATGTAAAAAAATTAATAAAATTGATAAAAAAATCAGTAAAAAATAAATTTGGAATAGTTTTAGAAGAGGAAATCGAGTTTCTTTAGAAGCGAAGACCTTGCCCTCTAAGCTACATCTATTTTCAGAAATCAAAATTTTTCATAGAGAGTGGGGTTTTTCACTTCGTTCGAAGTTATCCACGCTTGACAAACTTTCTTGAAATGAAAAAATGAAATAATAAAGACAAATAGCGGTCAACTATTTGCTCAAACTTTTTTAAAAATTCTAATCCCATGGCAAAGAAAAAAAAGAAGAAGAAATAAAATCTTCTTAACCCCGCCCTTTCTAAGTTTCTCAAATGGAATTGTTGTTAAAAAAATTAAAATAAATATCGCAACAATTAGAGATTTGAAAGATTTAAAAAGGGCGGGGTTGTTTTTTTATACAAATTTGTTAGTATTAATGGCGATGAGGATTTTGTCCTCATCTTTACCTTCGCTTCCGTAAATGGAAGCTCGGTAGTCGATGAAGTTTGCTTCCTTTTAGAGTTGCCTTCATTTTCATCCTTCCCTAACGTTCGGGTATATGAAGATTGTTATTAAAACAAAAAATTTAAAATTAAATCGGGCTCTGGAAAAATTTATTGAAGAAAAGATGAACTCTCTTGAAAAATTTTCAAAAATTTTTTATACTGAAAAATATTACAATAGTTTTTTTGGCAAAGGAAAACCAAAAGTTGAGGTCTGGGTAGAAGTTGGAAAGACAACTTTGTATCATCAAAAAGGACCTTGGTTTTATGCTAAGTGCCAGATGCGATTTCCAAAAAAAAATTTAAGGTCACTTGTCCAAAGAGAAGATTTAAAATTAGCAATTAATGAAGTTAAAGATAAATTGCAAAGAGAATTGAAACAATATAAAGAAAAACCAATGGCAGAATTTAAAAGGGGAGCTAGAGTTTTTAAAAAAAAATTAAAATTATCTCCTTTAGCCAGGTTTTGGCGAAAAGGAAGAATTAGAGAAGAGGGTATTTAAAATTAAAATGAAAAATGAAAAATTAAAAACTGAAAAGAAAATTTATGGAAAGGAATTAATTTTGGATTTAGATGATTGTGATCCAAAAATTATTCGTTCAAGAAGAAAAATTCTGGAATATTCTAATAAACTTTGCCAGTTGATAAAAGTGAAAAAATATGGTAAACCAATTTGTAAAAGATTTGCTTTGCATTCTCCCCAGGCTGCTGGTTATTCTTTAGTTCAGTTAATTGAAACAAGTTCCATTACTGTCCATTTTTCTGAACTTTGGAATCGGGCTTTCATTAATATTTTTTCTTGTAAATTATTTGACCACAAAATTGCAATCGATTTTACCAAAAAATTTTTCAAAGCAAAAAAAATTAAAACCAGAATTTTAATACGGTAATCGCTTTTTTTACTCTTTGTTTTTCGAGCACATAATTATATGCTCAATTAACTGGGAGAAGGATTTTGAAACCTTCTCTATGGTAAGTGATTACCCAAAGATATGCGAAAAAAAACAAAGAGATCCATAAAATGGATCCCGTCGATAAAAGCTTCAAAAATAAAATATGCCGGAATTCATTTACTTGCCGAATTTTGGCATGGAAAAAATATTGAGAATCCAAAAGAACTGGAGAGAGTTTTAGTTAGAGGAGCGAAAAAAGCTAAAAATATTCCTTTGAAAGTTTTTATTCATAAATTTTCACCCCAGGGAATTACTGGGGTTGTTTTATTGGCAGAAAGCCACATTGCCCTCCACAGTTGGCCGGAAATAAATTATCTGGCTATTGACATTTTTACTTGTGGAGAAAAAACCATGCCTCATCGGACTTTAGAATATTTAAAAAAGAGGTTTCAACCAAAAAAGATTGAAATAAAAGAAATAAAACGAGGAATAATAAAATGAGAAAGAAATTTCTTTTTGGCAAAAATTGGTATTTTGAAGATATAAAACCAGGGGAACCTTCAACTTCTAACTGGGGAGTAATGCCGGAAAAGGAAATTTATTCCGGGAGAAGCCAATTTCAAAAAATTGAGATTTTTGAAACAAAAAAATTCGGGAAAATTTTGGTTTTGGATGGATTGGTTCAACTTTCAACAAAATACGAGCACGTTTACCATGAAATGTTGGTTCATCCAGCCATGTTTTATCACCAAAAACCGGAAAAAGTTTTAATAATCGGCGGCGGCGATGGGGGAACATTAAGAGAAGTTGTTAAACACAAGGTCAAAGAAATTTTCTTAGTTGATATTGATAAAAAAATTATTGAGATTTCAAAAAAATATCTACCATCGGTATCTGCCAGAGCTTTTAATTATAAAAGATTAAAAATTTTTAATGAGAACGCCTTAAATTTTGTTAAAAAATACAAAAATTATTTTGATATCGTTATTAATGATTTAACCGATCCTATCGGCCCTTCTCGTTCGCTTTGGAGCATTGGTTTTTATAGAGATATCCTTCGGGCTTTAAAGGAAAATGGAATAGCCGCCTTTCAGACCGCCTATTTCACTGAAAGATTTGGGCGAAAAGCCAGAAAAAGAATTAAAAAGGTTTTTCCTTTTTTTAAAGTTCATAAAGCTTTTGTTGGTTGCTTTCCTTTTGACGAGCATACTTTTACTTTTGGTTCAAAAAAGATTAATTTCGATAAGATTACTCTCAAGCAGATAAAATCGAAATATAAAAAAATAAATCTCAAGACAAAATATTATTCTCCGGAAATTCACTTTTCCTCCCAAGTTTTACCAAAATACTATGTCAATTATTACTAAAATTTTTGGGGATGCTAATGAGAAATATTTAAAAAAACTTCACCCAATTGTTGAGAAGATAAATCAATTAGAATCAGAATTCGAGGGTTTTTCTAATGAAGAGCTAAAAAACAAAACCCAAGAACTCAAAGAAAAAATAAACAGGGGGTCGCCCCCTGTAAGTTTAGATGGGGTGTTGCCGGAAGCGTTTGGGCTGGTGAGAGAGGCGGCAAAGAGAACTTTGAATCAACGTCATTTCGATTGCCAGTTAATTGGCGGAATTGTTTTGCATCAGGGAAAAATTGCCGAGATGAAAACTGGAGAAGGAAAAACTTTGACTGCTACCTTACCTTTATATTTAAATGCCTTAGAAGGGAAGGGATGCCATTTAGTTACCGTCAATGATTATTTAGCCCGAAGAGATACTGTCTGGATGGGGCAAATTTATCATATTTTGGGTTTGAGTGTTGGTTGCTTAAATCATGAGCAATCTTTTTTGTATGACCCTGACTATAAAAAGCCAGCCGAAGAAAAAGAGAAAATGAGAGATGAGCTTGGCTCTTTTTATGTGGTTGAAGATTTTTTAAGGCCTTGTTCCAGGAAAGAGGCCTATTTAGCTGATATTACTTATGGGACAAATAACGAGTTTGGTTTCGATTATTTGCGAGACAATATGGTTTATGATTTGAATCAGCGAGTTCAAAGAGAATTTAACTATGCCATTGTTGATGAGGTTGACTCAATTTTGATTGACGAAGCCAGAACTCCTTTAATTATTTCCGCTCCTGATATGGAAAGTTCTAAGTGGTACCAGGAATTTGCCAGAATTATTCCCAGATTAGATGAAAAAATAGATTATGAAATTGATGAAAAAATGAGGGCAGTCACTTTGACAGAATCTGGTATTAATAAAATCGAAAAAATTTTAGGAATGGG
>JASEJL010000008.1 GCA_030016465.1 Patescibacteria group bacterium
ATTGTCTGGACATGTTTCCTTATCCTTCGGCTGAAGGGTTACATGTTGGTCATTTGAGAGGTTATACTTTTTCTGATGTTATTGCCAAAAAAAGATTAATGGAGGGATTCAATGTTTTACATCCCATGGGTTGGGATGCTTTTGGTCTGCCAGCGGAAAACTTTGCCATTAAAACTGGTATTCATCCTGCCATTTCAACTAAAAAATCAATTAAAAATATTAAAAGACAATTAATTTCAGCTGGTTTTGGTTACGACTGGCAAAGAGAAATTACAACTTGTCAGCCAGATTATTATAAATGGACCCAATGGATGTTTTTACAGCTTTACAAAGCTGGATTAGCTTATAGAAAGGAAGCTCCGGTAAATTTTTGTCCTTCTTGTAAAACAGTTTTAGCTAACGAACAAGTAATTAATGGGCTTTGTGAAAGATGCGATACTCCAGTTGAAAAAAAATATTTAGAGCAGTGGTTTTTAAAAATTACTGATTATGCCGAGAGATTATTAAATGATTTAAATAAAATTGATTGGCCAGAAAAAATAAAAATAATGCAGAAAAACTGGATTGGCAGGTCAGAAGGAACAACTATTAAATTCGAAATTCGAAATTCGAAATTCGAAATTCCCGTATTTACAACACGGGCAGATACCTTATTTGGTTGCACTTATGTGGTGATTGCTCCAGAGCACCCTTTAATGGAAAAGTTAAAACCAGAAATCGAAAATTGGAAAGAAGTTGAAAAATACATCGCAGAAACAAAGAAGAAAACAGAAATTGAAAGATTAGCTGAAGATAAAGAAAAAACTGGTATTGAGCTTAAAGGGATAAAAACGATTAATCCAATCAATAATCAGGAAATACCAATTTATGCGGCAGATTATGTCCTAATGGAATATGGAACCGGAGCTATTATGGCTGTTCCGGCTCACGACCAGAGAGATTTTCTTTTTGCTAAAAAATATAACTTAGCGATGGTTGAGGTGATAAAACCAAAGAGTGAAAAGTCTCCTTTTCCTGAAAGAGCTTTCCAAGAAGATGGAGTTTTAATAAATTCAGGAGTTTTTAGCGAGTTGGATTCAGCTAAAGCCAGAGAAGAGATAACTAAATATTTAGAAAAAAGAAATTTAGGCAAAAGAGCGGTTTATTACAAGTTAAGAGATTGGCTGATTTCTCGTCAAAGATATTGGGGAGCTCCAATCCCAATCATTTACTGCAAAAAATGCGGAGAGGTTCCGGTTCCAGAAAAAGATTTGCCAGTAAAGCTACCTGAGATTAAAGATTTTAAACCTACTGGGAAAGGTGAAAGTCCTTTAGCTAAATCCGAAAAATTTGTCAATGTTAAATGTCCAAAATGCGCAAGTAAAGCCAAAAGAGAAACTGATACTTTAGATACTTTTGTTTGTTCTTCTTGGTATTTTTTGAGATATGTTGATCCTAAAAATAAAAAAGAATTTGCTTGTAAAGAAAAAATCAAAAATTGGCTACCAGTCCACTTATATATTGGTGGGGCTGAACATGCCGTAATGCATCTATTGTATGCTCGCTTTTTTACTAAATTTCTTTTTGACCAAAAATTAATTCATTTTTCAGAACCTTTCTCTAAATTATTTAATCAAGGAACAGTTTATCGTCAGGGAGCTAAAATTTCCAAATCCAAAGGCAATGTGGTTACTCCTGATTATATTTTTGAAAAGTTTGGGGCAGATACCATGCGACTTTATGAGCTTTTTATGGGTCCAGCTGAACAGGCTACTGAGTGGTCAGATAAAGGAGTAATAGGGTGTTTTAGATTTTTAAATAAAGTCTGGAAATTACAAAAGAAAGTTCAAAGTTCAAAGTTCAAAGTTCAAAGTTTGGAGAAATTGGTTCATAAAACTATTAAAAAAGTTACTGAGGATATTGAAAACTTCAGGTTTAATACGGCTGTATCAGCTTTAATGATTTTAACTAATGAGTTTGAAAAAGCAAAAGAGTTATCAGTCATTAGTTATCGGTCATTAGTCAAACTATTGGCACCGATGGCTCCTCATTTTTCTGAAGAAATTTGGCAAAAACTCGGCAATAAAAAAAGTATCTTTTTAGAAAAATGGCCAAAATATGATCCAAAACTAATCAAAGAAGAAATTATTACCCTGGTAATCCAGGTTAATGGCAAAGTCAGAGATAAAATTGAAGTTGAAGCTGATATTGCTGAAGAAAAAGCTAAAGAGCTTGCAATTTCTCGAGAAAAAGTGCAAAAATGGATAGAAGGAAAAGAAATTAAGAGGGTGATTTTTGTTCCTGGAAAATTAATTAATATAGTTATATGAAAGTGATTATTAAAGAAAATTATGAAGAACTAAGCAAAGAGGCGGCCGAAATTATTAAAGAAGCTATTCAGAAAAAGCCAAATTTGGTTTTAGGGCTAGCTACTGGAAGCACTCCCCTTGGTTGCTATCAAGAGTTAATTCGATTGTATCAAAAAGAAGGGTTAGATTTCTCTAAAGTAATTATTTTTAATTTAGATGAATATCTGGGTTTATCAGCTGACCATCCTCAGAGCTATAATTATTTTATGCAAGAAAATCTTTTAAACCATATCAATGTTAAGCAAGAAAATTTTCATATTCCTTTGGGGATAATAAAAAATATTGAAAAATTCTGTCAAGAATATGAAGAGGAAATTAAAAAAGCTGGAGGAATTGATCTCCAACTATTAGGGATTGGTTCAGATGGTCATATTGGATTTAATGAACCCGGTACTCCTCTTAATTCAAGAACCCACTTGGCTAAATTAGCTGAATCAACTATCAAAGACAATTCTCGATTTTTTGAAAGAGAGGAAGACGTTCCACGGTTTGCTATTACTATGGGAGTTCAGACTATTTTTGAAGCTAAAAAAATAGTTCTTTTAGCTTCTGGGGAAAATAAAGCTGATGCCGTAGCAAAAGCTTTAGAGGGGCCGATTACTCCCCAGATTACTGCCTCAATTTTACAAAAACATCCAGATACTATTGTTATTCTTGACCAAGCTGCGGCCTCGAAATTAAAAGGAAAATATTAAAATATGGAAGAGATTTTATTGAATAAACCTGGTAAAAAAATTATTTTGTTAGGAAATGAAGCAATTGTTAGGGGCGGCCTGGAAGAAGGCGTTAATTTCGTTTCTACTTATCCGGGAACGCCAGCTTCGGAAATTGGAAACATTTTTAACCAGATTGCTAAGAAAATAGGAGTCTATTTTGAATTTTCCACCAATGAAAAAGTGGCTTTGGAAGCAGGTATCGGAGCCAGTTTTGCCGGCTTAAAAACCTTGGTGGCAATGAAAAATTTTGGTTTAAACGTTGCTTTAGACTCTCTTTTACCTTTTTGTTATACAGGTACCAAGGGGCCGGCTGTCATTGTCGTGGCCGATGATCCATCCTGCCACAGCTCAGCCCAGTCAGAAGAAAATTCTCGTTTTATAGCTGAGACAGCCCACATTCCCGTTTTAGAACCCTCAGACCCTCAAGAATGTAAGGATTTTGTCAGGTTAGGTTTCCAAATTTCTGAGAAATATAAAATTCCGGTAATTGTTAGAACAACCACCAGAGTTGCCCACCAAAAAATGCCTGTTAAATTTGACAAAATTACGAGACCCGGTAATGGAGTAGGAAAGTTTGTCAAAGAGCCAAAAAGATTTGTTACCCTCCCGCCCAGAGTTTTGGAGCAGAAAAAAGAACTATTAGAAAAGATTGAAAAAATCAGAGAATTCTCCGAAAAATCCAAAATAAATTTTCAATCCGATAAAAAAAATGCCCTGGCACAAAAATTCCCAATGGGGATAATAACTTCTGGAATTTCCTATTTATATGTAATGGAGGCATTAAAAGAGCTGAATTTGAGTTTGCCGGTTTTGAAATTAGGATTTTTTTATCCCTTGCCGGAAGAGAAAATTAAAGATTTCATTAAAAACTTCAAAAAAGTTTTAATAGTTGAAGAATTAGAACCTTATTTAGAAAGAGAAGTTGAGAGATTAGCGAAGGATATTAACCCAAAACTTCAAATTTTTGGTAAAACTCTGCTACCAGAAACCGGAGAACTGAAACCAGAGCAGGTTATTTTAGCCTTAGCAAAATTTACCGGAAAAAAGTATAAAAAATTACCAATTACTAGCTACCAATTACCAAAAATCAAACACTTACCCCGTTTTTGTCCGGGTTGCCCCTATTGGTCGGTTTTTGCAGCAGTGAAAAAAGTAGCGCCAAAAGATACGGTTTTTGGCGGAGATATTGGGTGTTATATGTTAGCTGGTACACCGGCAATTGCCGCCCAAGATTATTTATCAGCCATGGGTTCTTCAGTTGGTATTGCCCACGGAATTGCCAGAACAGTCAAAAAGCAAAAAACCATTACTTTTATTGGCGATTCAACTTTTTTCCATGCCGGCATTCCGGCTTTAATTAATACGGTTTTCAATAAATCCAATCCCCTAATTATCATTTTAGACAATGGAACAACGGCCATGACCGGCCACCAACCTCATCCCGGCACCTCCGTGAGAACAGATTCGGAATATAAATTTGAGTGGGATCAAAGAGATAAATCTCTTCTTTCCCCTCCGTTGCGCTCGGAAGAAGGAGACCCATCCAGTTTAGAGACCAAAGAAAGACCACTTCAAATTGAAAAGATTGTTGCAGGTTGCGGAGTAAAAAATTTAAAAGTGGTTAATTCCTTTGATTTAAAAGCAATAGAGAAAGCAGTTGAAGAATTTTTGCCAAAAAAAGAAACAAGCGTAATCATTGCCCGGGGAATCTGCGCTTTGCTGAGGAAACATTTACCAAAATAGAACTGTAGTGAATTTTTGACTGAGTTTTTGCTCATATTTATTTGCTTTTGGCGAATTGTCAAAAATCTACTACGGGATAAAACAAAATGGCAGAATTTAACCTCATCATTAACGGAGTTGGCGGCCAAGGGTTAATTACCCTGCTGAGAATTATTTCTTTAGCTAGCCAAAAAGAAGGTTACGATATTAAGACCTCAGAGCTCCATGGCCTCAGCCAAAGAGGAGGAAGTGTTGAGGTTCATATTAGATTTGGCAAAAAAATCTATTCGCCTCTAGTTCCTCAGGGAAAAGCAAATTTAGTAATTTCTCTGGAATTACAGGAATCCTTAAATGGTTTACATTACTCTTCACCAAAAACACACTTTTTGATTAACCAATATAAAACCCCAACTTTCACCAAAGACTTATCGGAAAAAGAAATTTTGGGAATTGTAAAGAAGATTTCCAAGAATCTATTTTTAATTCCGGCTTCGGAAATTTGCCAAAAAGAATTGGGAAGCGAGGTAGTAGCTGGGATTTATCTCTTAGGTTTAGCTTTCTCAAAAAAACTTTTACCCTTAAAATCTGACTCAATAATCTCAGCAATAAAAAAAATAATTCCCGAAAAATACCGAGAATTAAACCTCAAAGCTTTTGAACTCGCCCGCCAAAGTTTTTCTTCGAAAAATTTAGGCGGGTAAGACTAAATTCTCTCAATCTTAGCTCCTATTTTTTTTAACTTTTCTTCAACTTTTTCATAACCTCTTTCTATTTGAGCAATGTTTTCAATTGTGGTTTGGTTTTTGGCGATCAGGCCGGCTAGAATCAAAGAAGCTCCTGACCTGATGTCTGAAGAATTGATTTTATTTCCGATTAATTCAGTTTTGCCGAAAATCAAAGCCCGGTGGGGGTCGGTAATTTCAATGTCAGCCCCCATTTTTCTTAATTCATGTAAATGCTGAAAGCGATTTTCATAAAGGGGTTCATGGATTAAGCTTTTCCCTTGAGCCTGGGTTAATAAAACCGAGGTTTGAGGTTGTAAATCAGTGGGGAAACCAGGGTGAGGGAGAACCTGAATTTTAGTTGCTCGAAATTCTTTTGAAGGCTTAACTAAAATTTCATTATCTCGGATTTCAAATTTTACTCCAATTTCTTTCATTTTTTCTAAAAAGAAAATTAAATCTTCGCTCTTGACATTTTTTATTCTTCCTTCTCCACCAGTAATGGCAAAAGCTATCAAAAAGGTTCCCGCTTCTATGGGATCAGGCGAAATGCTAAAACTTTCGCCGAAAAGCTTTTCTTTTCCTTCAATTAAAAGACTGTGAGTACCAATTCCCTCAATTTTCACTCCCATTTTTGCTAAAAACCTTCCTAAATTCTGGACATGGGGTTCGCTAGCGGCAATTTCAATTTTTGTTTTGCCAGGTATTAAACTGGCTAACATCATTAAATTTTCGGTAGCGGTAACGCTAAATTCCTTTAAAACAATTCTCTTTCCTTTCAAGTTTGTGGGCATCTCAAAGTGATAAAATTCTTCTTTTTCTTCAATTCTTACTCCAAAATCTTTAAAGGCCTCCAAGTGAGTTGAAATTGGTCTTAAACCAATTTTATCTCCGCCAGGATGGGGGACTTTAAATTTTTGAAATTTAGCCAAAAGGGGACCAATAAACAAGACTGAAATTCTCATTTTTTCAAAAAGATCCACCGGAATTTTAGCGGGATCAATTTTTCCTGTTTTAATCTTTATTTTTCTTTCGCCAAGCCATTCAATTTCTGCCCCCATCTCTTTCAAAATTTCAATTTCTTCTAAAATATCTGAAACCAAAGGAAAATTCTCAATTTCACATTCTTCCGCTAAAAGAATAGCAGCCAGAATTGCTCCTGCCTCATTTTTGGAGCCTGAAATTTCCACCTCGCCAGAAAGGGGAAATCCGCCTTTAATTAAAAATCTCTCAGCCATAACCTTGCTTTTTAATCAATTTTAGCTTACGATAAAAGGGAAAATATGTCAAAAAATTACAACCCGGCTACCCCATTCTTCCATCCCTCGCTTCACTCGGGAGGGGTCCCTATACCAAGAATTGTCTGTCTTGGGGGAGGCAATGCCATGCCCAAGGCAGTTTTAACTGGGCTTAGAGAATGTCCAGTTAAACTTTCAGTCATCTGCGCTATGCTTGATTCAGGGGGATCAGCCGGGAGATTAAGAAAAGATTATAAGATTGTCTCTCCTGGCGACATCCGAAGAGCCTTTATCGCTTTAGCTAATACTTCTCCAGTTATTCAAGAGCTTTTTAATTATCGTTTTCAAACTGGTGAATTAAAAGGGCACAACTTTGCCAATCTTTTAATTACTGCCCTTGAATTGGCTACCAACAATTATGAGAGAACAATAAAAGAAATAAGTAAATTTTTAAATGTGAAACATGAGGTAATACCCTCAACTCTTGATAATGCTAATCTTTATGGTCTTTTAGAGAATGGAAAAATAATTTCTGGCGAAACTAATATTGATATCCCAAAACACAATGGGAATTTAAAGATTAAGAAAGTATTTTTGAGGCCGAAAGTCAAAGCCTATCCTCCAGCTATCGCGGCAATAAAGAAAGCTGATTTAATAGTCATTGGCCCGGGCGATTTATATTCTTCCCTCGCCCAAATTTTATTAACCCAAGGTATTCCCGAAGCTATCAGAAAAAGTAAAGCCAAAAAGGTTTATATTTGTAATTTAATGACAAAATATGGCGAAACAAATAATTTTACTGTTTTAGATTTTGTAAAGGAAATAGAAAGATATTTAGGTAGCGAGGCTGATTACGTGATTTACAATAATTTCATTCCTAAAAAAATCCGAATTAAAAAATATCAAAAGGAACACCCTGAATTATTGGAGATGGTAAAGATAAATGAAAACCTCTCCTCCAAAAAATTCATTGGTAAAAATCTTTTACTAAAGAAAGGGCCAATTGAACACGACCCAAACAAAATAGCAAAAGTAATTTTAAATTTATGCAGGCAGTAATTTTAGCAGCCGGTGAGTCAAGTCGTTTCTGGCCATTAAACCAGAGGCACAAATCCCTAATTAAAATAATGGGTCGGCCTTTAATTTGGTACACAATTGAGAGCTTAAAGAAAGCTGGCATTAAAGATATTATTATTGTTCAGGGTCCAAAAAAAGATATTGAGGAGGAATTAAAAGATTATCAGCCCAATATCAAATATGTTATTCAGGAAGAACCAAAAGGAATGGGCGATGCGGTTAGGAAAGCTCAAGAGCTCATTTCTGGCCCCTTTTTTGTTCTTCATGCCCATAAAGTTAATGTTGGGGATTATCTCAAGCCAATGATAAAAAAATTTAAAGAAAGCAAAACTGAACTCATTTTTTTAGGGATTAAAACTGACCGACCCTGGCTGTATGGAATGTTGGAGCTTGAAGGAGATAAAGTAAAGGGTTTAGTTGAAAAACCGGAAAAGGGGAAAGAGCCATCGGATATAAAAGTAATTGGAATTTATTTATTGCCTCAAAGATTTTTTGAATATTATAAAAGAGTAACCGAACATCATTATGCCTTTGAAGATGCCCTAGACCGTTATGTAAAAGAAAATGAAGCAAGGGTTGTCATTGTCGAGAAAGAACCAACTTCTTATAAGTATCTCTGGCATTTATTTGAAATTAATAAAGATTTAATGGATTCTAATCTATCCACCACCTGTCAAGGAAAACCAGAAATTCATTCTACTGCTAAAATTTCAAACAATACAATAATTGAAGGTAATGTTTATATTGGTGAAAATACAAAAATTTTTGAGGGAGCAGTGATTAAGGGACCTTGTTATATTGGTGATAATTGTGTTATTGGAAATAATGCTTTAATTAGAGAATATACTAATTTGGAAAATAATGTTTTAATTGGAGCTTTTGCCGAAGTGGCTCGTTCAATTTTTCAAGAAGATATTCATACTCACTCAGGTTATTTTGGCGATTCAATTTTTGGTCGGGGTTGCCGGTTAGGGGCTGGAACTATTACTGCCAATGTTAGAATTGACCGTGGCAAAATTAAGTCAATGGTTAAAGAAGAAAAAATTGAAACTGGTTTAAATTCCTTAGGTTGTTTTATGGGCGAGAACACCAAAACCGGAATTCATTGTTCTTTTATGCCCGGCGTTTTAATTGGTTCAAATTGCCAAATCGGCCCCAATTCAGTCGTTCTTGAAAATATTGAAGATAACACAAATTTTTATACTGAAATTAAGGGAATTATTAAAAAAGAAAATAAAAAATATTAGAAGTTAGATTTGGCACTAAAATCAGCCTTGAATAAAAGGCCCCTCTAAAGTTTTAAGGGCTCTCTATTTTTTTAAAAAATGATATATTAAAAAAATGAAAAAAGAATTTTTACATTATGTAATCGGGGTTGATGGCGGAGGGGCAAAAACAGCGGCAGTTTTAGCAGATTGGCAAGGGAAAATTTTGGCCAAAGCCGAAACCGGTTCTTCTAGCCCTCGCAATCTGGGATTAAGAAGGGCAATGGATAATGTTAGTTTGGCTATTGAAAGGGTTTTGAAAAAAAATAAAAAAATTTCTGCTACTTTTTTGGGATTACCAGCAATGGAAGAGGAATTTAAATTGAAAAAAGAGCTTGTTAAAAAAGAACTTTTAAAACATAAAGAAATTTCCCCCATTTTCAAGGGAAAAGTAATAGTAGGATCAGACCAATTAGCTGGTTTTAGATCAGGAACTAATGAAAAAGATGGGGTTGTTTTAATTGGGGGTTCAGGTTGCGTGGCTCATGGCTGGCGAAAAAATCGGGAAGTAAAAGTCTGTGGTTGGGGATATTTCAGCGAAATGGGATCAGCCTTTTGGGTTGGCCAGAAGGCGCTTCAAGCAATCTGGAAAGAATTAGACAGTCGTGGTCCCAAAACTTTAATTACAAAACTGGTTTTTCGAAAATTTAAAATGAAAAACAAAGAAAACCTTATTGAGAAAATTTATTCTAAAAATCCTACTGAGATTATTCCTTCTCTGGCAATTTTAGTTGATGAGGCGGCTAAAAAAGGAGATGTGATTTCCAGAAACATCTTAACCGAGGCAGGAAAAGAATTGGCCTTATCTACTAAGACGGTAATCAAAAAATTAAATTTTCAAAAGATTAAATTCCCCTTAGTTTTAATTGGTAGTATGTTTAATTCAAAGATTGTTTTAGATACGGTTAAAAAAGATGTTAAAAAATTTGCTCCAAGAGCAAATTTTATTCGGCCAAAAGTAAAACCAGCAATCGGAGCAGTAAAATTAGCCATTGAACAAGTCCAAAAGAATGAAAATACTAAAACTCTCCTCTAAAAATCAAAAAGAAATAATTAAAGAGGTAGAGAAGGCTATAAAGCAAGGGAAAGTAGTAGTTTGTCCAACCGATACCGTTTATGGTTTAATAGCCGATGCCACAAACAAAAAAGCGGTTGAAAAAATTTTTGAAATAAAAAAACGAAAAGATAAAAAACCAATTCCAATTTTTGTTAGGGATATAAAAATGGCAAAAAGTTTAGCTTTTATTGATAAAAAACAGGAAGAATTTTTAAAGTCAGTTTGGTTCATCCGCCCAAATTTTCCGAAAGATTTTCAAAAGCGCGAGCAATTAGTAAAAATTGTTCCAAAAATTTGGGCGGGCAAGAGAAAGGTAACTGCTGTCCTAAAATTAAAAATTAAAAAGGAAAAATTAAAAATTTATGGAATCGATCGAAAAACAATTGCCTTGCGAATTCCAAAATATAAATTGATTTTGGACTTGCTTAAAAAAATAAATAAGCCTTTAACTGGCACCTCAGCTAATATTTCCGGCCGACTTGCCTCAACAAAAATCAAAGAAGTTTTAAATCAATTCAAAAACCAAAAATATCAGCCAGATTTGGTTATTAATGCCGGCAATCTGCCAAAAAGTAAACCCTCAACAGTAATAGATTTAACAACTTCACCGCCTAAGATTTTAAGGCCTTAACAAAAGTTTAATTATTTGCTATGATTTTTTATTACATCAAATTTAAAAGAAAGAAGATAAAATAGCTCTTTGGTATAAAATCTAAGAGGCCTGACTTAGATTCAAAACTAAAAACAGGAGGTGTGCGATGGAAAGGTTGCAGGTTTCCCTAAGCGGTAAGAAAGAGAAGATTTCCGCTCTTCTCACTGACTGGCAGGAGTTTTACCGTAGCTTTTTTGGGCTCAAGGTGAATCTCTTAGAGTTGAAGGTTCCGGAGAGCAAGAATGGCTTTGACCGGCTTATCGTGGTGGCCCAGGGGATGACTCCTCAAAGACTTTACAACGAGTGCAACAAGTTCTTTTGCTGCTGGAAGTGGACCCATAAGAATCTGGACGAAATTATTTGGTCGAAGCGGACAGCCAAAGACGGCGCATACGCCGTCTGGTTCCAGGATGTGGTTGAGGCAGATGAGAATTTAAAAAATCTCTCTGCCGATGAACTGAAAGAGAAGGGTATCCCCGGTATCACCCTAGAAGAAAGGTTCCTGATGGGGCTCAAATATTTCGAGGAAACCGAGAAGCATCTCGATGTGGAGAACTGGACCCTCTGTTCGGGTTCGCGCTATTCCAATGGTCTCGTTCCTAGGGTCTACTGGAGTCAGGGCTTCCGCAAACTCCTTGTCGTCGGCTGGTGCCGTTCCGACTACTCTCTTCCTCGCCTGCGCTCCCGTCAGGCAGTTTTGTAACTTGTACCTTGATTCCTTTGGGCGGGTTCAGTTTTGCCGAACCCGCCATTTCTTTTTTTGAAAAATTTCTATGTTTTATGATAAAATACAATTGGCTAATACAGTCGGCCCGAGCACATAATAGTTTTATGTGTTTGGTGGCGATTTGCTAAAAATTTCAGAAACTGCTTGTCTGATTTTAGAGAAGATTCTCGATTTTATCGGGATGCTTCGTGAATAACTCCGGCAGAAAGCTAACTAAGCCAGGCAATTTTGCAAAATATTGCTGGTGCATTAGATGAAATCAGGCAAAGAAAACGGGTTCGCGCTATTCCGATGGCAACATTCCCAGAGTCAACTGGAATCTGGATGATCGCAAGCTCAACGTCAACTGGTACCATCCCGAGAACTCCAATCCTAACCTGCCCTCCCGTCAAGAAGTTTCTAAAAAGAAGTTCCGTTTTGGCGGAACTTCTTTGCATAACAATTACTCACTTTAAATATTTTATCCAGCCCGCTACCATTTTAGATATTTCCTGTAAGTCTGATTCTAAATCTATATATTTTTTCTTTTCAATAATATTTAATTCATGGATAATTCTGATTAATCTTTTTAAAACCTCAATTTTATCCTATTCGAATTTAATATCGGAAGTTTATTATTTTTTGATTCTAAAGCAGCAATAATTTCAAAGATATGATTTCAAGGCAAATAACCTCTATTTTTAAATAAATTCCAAAACGGTCTTTTTTAGGTATTTTTGGAGAAATCAAATAAATCTTTTTGTAAAACTCACAAACTTTATGAATCAAGGGGATTTTGAATTCAACTTCGTCAGGGGGCGTTAGATGTAAAATTTTTCATGAAATAATTTCAATTAAAAAATTTATTTTCAGCCTGAGAAGAATTCCGTCGTGACAAAAGAAGAAAGCCGGATCTCCAAGAATTTAAACACAATTTAGAAGATAATATTTTTCATTTTTATACGGTACTCACCGAGCCATAAATTGCTTCCAAAAATTCGCTAGAAAAGTTAGTAAAAATAATACCAGAAATTGCTTTATTCTACTAAAGTGTGATATTAGCAATTTTTTGATTCAATTGACCACAATATTTTAATTTCTTTAATTCAAAAGAAAGTCAAAGACAATGAAACGATTTGGTTAATTAGAGCAATTATTAAAAGTTTCTCAAGTTCGTTAAATAAAGGATTACCACTCGCCAGCATCACCAGTCAGCTTTTCGTTATCTATCTTAATGACCTAGACCATTTTATTAAACATAAACTCAAAATAAAATTCTATATCTGCTATTGCGATGATTTTGTAATTTTAAGTGATAACAAGGAATATTTAAAAAATTCCTTCCTTCGATAAATAATTTCCTCAAAGAAAAATTGAAATTATTTTTCCATTCAGATAGGATTAAAATAAGAAAATATCGTCAAGGAATAGATTTTTTAGGTTATGTAAGTTTCCCCTATCATCAAATTTTAAGAACAAAAACCAAAAGAAGAATGTTTAGAAAGATAGAGCAAAAGATTAAAGAATTAAAACAGAGTAAAGTTTCAGAAGAATCTTTTAATCAAAGTATCCAATCTTATTTAGGAGTATTAAATACATTGCAATACATACAAACTTAAAAACAAATTATTAAAAATGTTCATATGTTGATTCTAGGAATTGACACTTCCTGCGACGATACGTGCGTCAGTGTCATCGAAATCAAAAATCAAAAATCAAAAATCAAAAGTTTTGATATTTTTTCGGATATCATCTCTTCGCAGGTGAAACTTCACGCCAAATACGGCGGGGTTTATCCATTTTTGGCCAAGCGTGAGCACCAGAGGAATCTACCACTGGTTTTTAGGCAGGCAACAAAGAGGATTAAACCTTCAGAAATTGATTTAATCGGTGTGACAAATGGGCCAGGATTAGAGCCTTGTTTATGGCAAGGAGTAAACTTTGCCAGAGAGTTGGCAGAAAAATTGGACAAACCCTTAATTCCAATAAATCATATCGAAGCTCATATTCTTGCCAATTGGCTTCAAATCCAAAATATAAAATACAAAATCCAAGATACGTTTCCCGCTATTTGTTTGGTTGTTAGTGGTGGTCATACTCAGTTGATTTTAATGAGAGATGTTGGGAAGTATAAATTAATTGGTGAGACGCGTGATGATGCAGCCGGAGAGTGTTTCGACAAGGTGGCAAGAATTTTAGGTCTTGGTTATCCTGGGGGTCCAATCATTGCCGCCTACGCGGCAATGAAGTTAAAAGTTAAAAGTAAAAAGTTAAAAGTTTGCCTGCCAAGACCGATGATTTATCAGAAAAATTATGATTTTTCTTTTTCCGGATTAAAAACCGCAGTTTTGTATGATTTTCGAAACCAGCCGCCAAAACTTAGAAAATCAAAAGAGTATATTAGAGCAATCTGCCGGGAGGTTCAGCAGGCAATAATTGATGTCTTAATTCATAAAACTTTAAGAGCAGCTAAAAATTTTAAAACAAAATCAGTAATTCTTGGTGGTGGCGTCGCTGCTAATGAAAAATTGAGAAAACAATTTGAGTCAACAATCAATAGTCAACTCTTAAACGTCAAATTTTTGGTTCCGGCAAAAAATTTTTGTACCGATAACGCTGCCATGGTGGCAGCCACTGTTTACTTTCATCAAAAAGAGGCGACAAAAAATTGGAAAAAAATCAAAGTTGATGCTAATTTACATATATGAAACGAGCTTTAATCAGCGTCTCTGATAAAAAAGGGGTTGTTGATTTTGCCAGAGAGTTGGCAAAATTGGGCTGGGAAATAATAGCCAGCGAGGGGACAGCAAGGATCCTAAACAAAGCAAAAATTAAAACTACGCCGGTTAAAAGCCTTAGTGGCTTTCCCGAAATTTTTGACGGAGGGGTCAAAACAATTTCCCCTAAAATTGAAGGAGCCTTGCTTTTTGATAGAGAGAATAAAAAACACTTGAAAGAAGCAAAAAAATTCGGGATTTTTCCGATTGACATAGTTGTCTGTAACTTTTACAATCTAAAAAAAGGAATTGACATTGGCGGCCCAACAATGGTTAGAGCGGCGGCAAAAAATTATAAATATGTTACGGTGCTTGTTGACACCGCTGATTATAAAAAGGTTATTAGTTTTTTAAAAGAGAAAAAAGAAATTCCCCTCTCTTTCAGGTTGAAATTAGCCCAAAAAGCTTTTAAGAAAACAGCTCAATATGACCAAAAAATTGCCAAGTATTTTAAAAATCGAGCTTAAAAAGTTTTTTGAAACTCGCTATGGCGAAAATCCTCATCAAAGAGGAGCCTTTTATCTTAATTTAAAAGAAAAAGATCCGTTATCTATTCAAAACTTTACAAAACTCCAGGGTAAAGAAATTTCTTTCAACAATCTCTTAGATATAACTTCAGCAATTACCGGCCTTGCTGAAATAGAGAAAAAAAAGCCAGCTTGTATTATTATCAAACATGGCAATCCTTGTGGCGCAGCTTATGGTAAGGATAGCAAAGATGCTTTTTTTCGAGCCTGGTCTAAAGGAGATTCTTTAGCTTCCTTTGGCGGGATAGTTGGAATTAATCGACCAGTTGAAGAAAATTTAGCTAAATTAATGGTTAAAAAATTTTTTGAAATAATTCTAACTCCAAAAATAGAAAACAGAGCCTTAAAAATCTTCTCTCAAAAGCCAAATTTAATTATTTTAGTTAATCCAGCTTTAAAGAATCCTAAATCTTCAAAAACTCTTGATATCAAAAAAATCCGAGGAGGATTTTTGGTTCAGAACCCAGACCTAAAAGAAATTAAAGAAAAAGATTTTAAAATAGTTACTAAAACCAAACCAACTAAAAAGCAAATAAAAGACCTTCTTTTTGCCTGGAAAATTTGCAAAGTTTCAAAATCAAACGCGATAGTTTTGGTAAAAGATGAAATTTTAATTTCTTCAGGAGTTGGTCAGCAAGACAGAAAAAGATGCTGTCAGTTAGTGGTGACAAAAGCCGAAAACCGTGCTAAAAATACAGTAGCTGCCTCCGATGGATTTTTTCCTTTTTCTGATGGTCCAGAAATTTTAATTAAAGCCGGAGTGAAAGCAATTATCCAGCCTGGCGGATCTATCCGAGACAAAGAAACAATTGAACTTTGTGATAAATATAAGATTCCGATGCTTTTTACTGAAATAAGATGTTTTAAACATTAACATGTTTGTAGAAAAAACTGATCCTCAAATTGCCAGACTTATTAAAAAAGAAACCAAGCGTCATCAAGAAACTTTGAATTTAATTGCTTCGGAAAATTATCCTTCAAAAGCAGTGAGAGAAGCCTTGAGTTCAATTTTTGTGGCAAAATATGCTGAAGGCAGGCCTTATAAAAGATATTATGGCGGCCAGGAATTCATTGATAAACTGGAGGTCTTAGTTGAAGAAAGGGTAAGAAAAGTTTTTAAATTAAATCCCAAAAAATGGACAGTTAATGTTCAACCTTATTCTGGCAGCCCGGCAAATTATGCAGTTTTGAGAGGTCTTTTGAAGACTGGCGATAAAATTCTCTCTCTACCACTTTCCCACGGCGGCCATTTAACCCACGGAGCACCAGTTTCTCTCTCTGGCCAAGATTTTAAAGTAGTTAATTATTTTTTAAATAAAGAAGGTTTTTTAGATTACGGAGAAATTGAAAAATTAGCTAAGAAAGAAAAGCCAAAATTAATTATCTGTGGCTTTAGTGCTTATCCGAGGAAAATTGATTTTAAAAAATTTAGTCAGATTGCTAAAAAAGTTGGAGCTTATCTTCTGACCGACACATCTCATATTACTGGTTTGATTATTGGAAAAGTTCATCCCACTCCTTTTCCCTGGGCTGATGTAGTAATGACTACTACTCACAAAACCTTAAGAGGTCCCCGGGGAGCGATTATTATTTGTAAAAAAGAATTGGAAGAAAAAATTTTTAAAAAAGTTTTTCCTGGTCTTCAGGGCGGTCCCCACGAGCATACAATTTGTGCTATTGGAGTGGCTTTAAAAGAAGCAATGAGCGCTCAATTTAAAAAATATGCTTCTCAAATTATTAAAAATGCCAAAATACTTGCTGAAGAACTCGAGAAATATGGTTTTAATTTAATTTCAGGCGGAACAGATAATCATTTACTTTTGGTTGATTTAACTAATAAAAATATAACCGGCAAAGAGGCTCAAATTTTGCTGGAAAAAGCCGGAATCGTAACCAATAAAAATACCATTCCTTATGACCCAAGACCGGCTTTTGACCCTTCCGGAATTAGATTGGGAACGCCGGCAGTTACTACCCGGGGAATGAAAGAAAAAGAAATGAAAAAAATTGCCTTCTGGATAAACGAAGTTATTTCTAACCCTAAATCCATTCCAAAAATCAAACAGGAAGTTAAAAAACTTTGTAAAAAATTTCCCATACCTTAAATGGCTAAATTATTAGATGGTAGAAAATTATCAGAGAAGATTTTACAGAAGCTAAAAAAAGAAATTAAAAGCCGCCATCTCAAATTACGACTGGCAGTAATTCAGGTTGGAGATAATCTAGTTTCCCAAATTTTTATTAATCAAAAGAAAAAAGCCTGCCAAATGGTGGGCATTGATTTTAAGTTGTTTAAATTTCCAGCGAGTATCAGTATCTCGGAATTAAAAAGAGAAATTAAGAAAGTTGTCGAAAATCCGGATAATTCGGGGGTAATTATTCAATTGCCCTTGCCAAAAAAATTTCCTCCAGAAGAGTTTTTGAATTTAATTCCCGAAGGAAAAGATATTGATGTTCTATCAGAAAAAAGTTTAGGAAAGTTTTACCAAGGAACTCTCAGAATTTTACCACCAACAGTTCAAGGAATTTTATACCTTTTTAAAAATTACAAAATTTCCCTTTTAGAAAAAAATGTTGTCATTGTCGGAGCAGGAAGATTAGTTGGATTTCCTTTAGCCATTCAACTCTTAAAAGAAAAAATCACTGTTTCGGTTTTAAATGAATTTACCAGAAACACTCCATTTTTTACCAAAAAAGCAGATATTTTAGTTTCGGCCGTGGGTTGGCCAAATTTAATCAAGGGCAACCTGGTTAAAAAGGGAGTAATAGTTATTGATGCTGGGACTATTATGAAAAAAGGTAAATTAGTCGGCGACGTTGATTTTAAATCAGTTTCAAAAAAAGCAAGTTATATCACTCCGGTTCCGGGAGGCGTTGGCCCAATGACCACCGCCTGCTTACTTAAAAATTTAGTCAAACTCAATATTCAAGGTTAATTATTCAACATTGAGTGTTAATCAAAAATCCGCGATCGCGGATTTTTTATGCTCTATATAGATAATTTGAATCCCAGTAGCAAAGCGAAACTTTTGCTACTAAGGTTTCAAATTTTTTCTATGGGTTGATAAAATTCATTTCAGAAAATCTTTCAAATAAAAATTCTCGGACGCCGCGAAGCGGCGAGGCGGAACGTTTGGCAAATCTCGTCTGGCGGTGGGGGTGAGATTCGAACTCACGGTACCCTTTCAGGTACACTTGCTCTCCAAGCAAGCACTTTAAACCGCTCAGTCACCCCACCGCTTTATACAGAGTAAAAAATTCTTATGCACTCCAGTTTACCTTGTCAATTCTTAAAAAGAATTTTCAGAGATGTACCGGTAAAACCCTTACCTCGTAGTCAGCTTATTGTACTACAAAAACTCCTAGACTTGGTTCCTTTCAATAATTATATAAAAAATTTGAGCTTTTTGGCAATTAAAAAACCGCCATTCTCGCTGGCGGTGAAATATTTAACGCTTAGGGTTAAACATTAACACTAATACTCTTCGGGAACTTCGGGAAGTCCTTTTTTCTTTTCTTCCTCAACCTCTCCAACTACTGCTTCGGTGGTTAAAAGCATACTAGCAGCAGAGGCGGCGTTTTCTAAAGCAGTTCTGACTACTTTAGTAGGATCAATAACTCCAGCTTGAATTAAATCTAGATATTCCATTTTTTGAGCATCAAAACCAAAATTATCTCCCATTTCTTTAACCTTTTGGAAAACCACTGATCCATCCAAGCCAGCATTTTCAGCAATTTGTCTAATTGGTTTTTCTAAAGCTTTTTTTAAAATATTTAAACCGGTTTTTTCGTCTCCTTCCAATTCAATTTTATCTAAAATTGGGATAGATCTCAAAAGAGCAACTCCCCCACCAGGTAATATTCCTTCCTCGATTGCTGCCCGGGTAGCATTCAAGGCATTTTCAGTTTTTTTCTGCCTGGCTTTTTGCTCAACTTCGGTGGCTGCCCCCACTTTAATTACTGCCACTCCGCCAGCCAATTTTGCTAATCTTTCTTGTAATTTCTCTCGATCAAATTCTGATTCCGTTGTCTTTAACTCATTTTTAATTTGCTTGATTCTGGCATCAATCTCTTCTTTTTTTCCTTTTCCTTCAATGATAGTGGTTTTCTCTTTTTCTGCCACCACCTTTCTGGCTCTGCCTAATTGGGCTAAGGTAATGTTTTCCAATTTTAAACCTAATTCTTCAGAAATTACCTGAGCGCCGCAAACGGTAGCAATATCCTGAAGCATCTCTTTTCTTCTATCCCCAAAACCAGGGGCTTTAACTGCCAGGGTATTGAATATCCCTCTCAATTTATTTACCACCAAGGTAGCTAAAGCATCACCCTCAACCTCATCAGCAATGATAACCAAATCCTTTTTCCCGGTCTGAGCTACTTTTTCCATTGTTGGCAAAATTTCAGTCAAGGCAGAAATTTTTTTATCAGTGATCAAAATATAGGGCTCCTCTAAAATTGCCTCCATTCTCTCTGGATTAGTGATCATATAAGGAGAAATATAGCCGCGGTCAAATTGGAGGCCTTTAACAATTTCTCTTTCTAAACCAAATTTCTTTGATTCCTCAACGGTGATAACGCCATCTTTGCCGACCTCGGAAAAAACATCGGAAATTAAATTACCAATTTCTGGATCCAGAGCGGCAATGGTTGCCACTTGGGAAATCTCTTCCTTTTTTGAAATTAATTTGGAATTGGCTTTTAAATAATCGATAACTGCTCTTACACCCTTTTGAATTCCTCTTTTGAGAGATAAGGGGTCAGCGCCGGCCGCCACATTTTTCAGACCTTCAGAAACTATGGCCTGGTTTAAAATCATAGCCGTGGTTGTGCCGTCGCCAGCCACGTCTGAGGTTTTCTCGGCTACCTCTTTCACAATTTCCACTCCCAAATTTTCAATTTTATCCTTTAACTCAATCTCTTTAGCAATAGAAACTCCATCATCAGAAATCTCAGGAGCGCCAAAGCCCTTATCTAAAACAACCAATCGGGCTTTTGGCCCCAGGGTAACTTTAATGGCATCAGTAATTTTATCAATGCCAATTTTTAATTTTTTCCGGGCCGTTTCACTAAATAAAATTTGTTTTGGCATAGTGGTATCACTAAGTTTCTCGCTCGCCCTCTCCAGCGCTTCGCGCTGGCGGCCTTACGGGTTTCGGGCTCGCTCTTTAGAAACCCTCGGTTTTGGTCCCTAACGCCCTTCGGGCTGCTTTCCTAGTCGGGGAAACCGAAGGGTTTCTCCGAGCCCTTTCCGATATGGGATGTTATTCTATAATAGCGAGAATGTCTTCTTCTTGTGCTATTAAATATTCTTTGTCATCAATCTTTATTTCATCTGGTCCATATTTTTTAAATAAGACTTTTTGGCCAACTTTTATATCTAAAGGAATGTATTTACCATCTTTTGTCTTTTTTCCTGGACCTACAGCAATAACCTTACCCTGCTCAGGTCTTTCTTTTTCAGCCGTTTCCGGTAATAAAATCCCGGTTTTAGTTTTTTCCTCTTTTTCAATCGGCTCAATTAAAATGTGGTCTGATAACGGTTTTATTTTCATTTTAGCAATTAAAACTTTTGACTGCTAATTTCTCTTTTTTAATATTAGAAAAACCAAAAAACCTTGTCAAGTCCTTGTACGTGAAAAGTACATTGGTAACACTTTATGGTATTTTTAATGAAATTCAAACGGGGTGAGGTAATTCAGGCAGGGATGGGCTTTTCAAAGTTATTATGGATTAACCACTCAGCAAGTCTTTGGTTGGTTAAAGGAATGTCAGGAATAAAACCCTCAATCTGAAAAATGTTTTTCTTTTAAAACCTATGTTAAATCTTTCCAAACAAGCTAAATCTTTGGGAGTTCTGGTTTTGGAGAAATAATGTTCAATACCTAAATACTGACAGGCTTTCTCAAAGTATTTGGGAAACTCAGAGCCATTATCTGTCTGAATGTTTTCAATGTTCTTTTGGAAAAGATAGTTTAATCTTAACAGGAAATCAGCAGCATTGTAAGAGGATACTTGTAGCGAGAATTTGAAGATTTGAAAAACTTAATCATAGGAGATACATTGGTTTAAGCTTTTTTGAAATCTTTTTTACCTCTAATTCTACCAATTTCTTGGCATTTTAGAGGTGTTAGTTATGTATTTCATCATCTTCATTAAAAATAGTTGGATAGTTGCTGATGATTCGCCTTATCTCTTGCCTCACCCTGTTTTGCAAGGCTTGGGAATTGATTATTGAGTTAAATTAGAGAATCTTACCCGAGAAAACTTCTCTCAAATATTTACCGGTATAGGACTTGCGATTTTTAGCTATTTCACCAGGAGTGCCTTCAGCTACAATATAGCCACCTTTATCTCCTCCTTCAGGGCCAAGATCTATCACATAATCTGCGTTACGGATGATTGAAAGATTATGCTCGGTAAGAAGAACAGTATTTCCTTTATCAACCAAACCTCTTAAAACAAAAATTAATTTTTTAATATCGTCTAAATGAAGACCAGTGGTTGGTTCATCTAAAATGTATAAAGTTTTGCCAGTTCCTTTTTTTGAAAGCTCGGTGGCTAATTTTACTCTCTGGGCTTCTCCACCGGATAAAGAAGGTGCTGGTTGGCCAAGTTGAATGTAACCTAATCCAACATCATTTAAAGTTTTCAATTTTTGGAAAAGACCAGGAATATTTTTGAAAAAATTTAGGGCTTCCTCTACTGTCATTTCTAAAACTTCAGCAATATTTTTCCCTCGATACTCTACTACTAAGGTCTCCTGATTAAATCTTTTTCCTTTACATTCTGGACATTGAATATAAACATCAGGTAAAAAATACATTTCAATTTTTTTCTGACCTTGTCCTTCGCAAGCCTCACATCTGCCGCCTTTGACATTAAAGGAAAAGCGGCCAGGTTGATAACCTCTAATTCTGGCTTCTTTGGTTTTGGAAAAAAGGTCTCTGATATAACTGAAGGCTCCAGTATAAGTAACTGGATTTGACCTAGGAGTTCTGCCAATTGGTGATTGATCGACTAAAGCTACTTTATTTAAATGTTCAGTGCCTAAAATTTCTTGATGTTTTCCAGGTTCTTCTTTTGATTTATAAAATTTTTTCATCAAACTCCGAGCTAAAATATCATTCATTAAAGAACTTTTCCCAGAGCCAGAAACTCCGGTGATACACACAAGTTTTCCCAGAGGAATTTTCACGTCAATGTTTTTAAGATTGTGTTCTTGGGCACCTTTGATAAAAATACAGGGGGTCGCCCCCTGTAAGTCTACAGGGGGCGACCCCCTGTAAACTTCCACTTTTTTTCGTCCGGATAGGTAATCTCCGGTAAGAGTTTTTGACTTTAGCAATTCTTTTGGCGTCCCCTCAAAGGTTACTCGACCGCCATGCTTTCCGGCTCCTGGTCCAATATCGATTATCCAGTCGGCTCCTCGAAGAATAGTTTGAGGATCATGTTCACAAACCACTACTGTATTTCCTAAATCTCTTAATTTTTTTAGGGTCTCAATTAATTTTTCCTGATCCCTGGCATGAAGACCAACCGAAGGTTCATCTAAAATATATAAAACTCCAGTTAATTTTGAGCCAATCTGGGTAGCCAATCTTATTCTCTGCTCCTCGCCACCAGCTAAAGTAACTGCCTTTCTATCAATGGTTAAATAATCCAGACCAACATCAATAAGAAATTGCAAACGATTAATAATTTCTTTAATAATCGGCTGGGCAATTTTAAAGGAATTTTCCTTCAAGGAAATTCCTTCAAAAAATTCTTTGAGTTTATTAATCTCTATCTCGACCAGTTGGTCAATTGATTTGTTAGCTATCCTCACGGCCAAGGCCTCGGGTTTCAATCTTTTTCCTTTACATTTTTCGCATTTTTTTTCTACCATATATTGTTCAATCTCTTCTCTGGCATACTCTGATTCGGTTTCATGGAATCTTCTTTCTAACCAGGGAATGACGCCTTCAAAGCCGTTCCCACCGTATAAAATTAAATTAATTTTCTCTTTTGATAAATTTTTTACCGGAGTATATAAATCAATATTTTCTCTTTCGGCTAATTCCTCCAATTTCCACCAAAAAAATCCCTGGCGACCAATTTTATGAGAAGCATGGGCCCAGGGAAAAATTGCTCCTTCGGCAATTGATAAATTGGGATTGGGAATGACCAATTTGGGATCAACTTCCAATTTTTCTCCCAGACCCTGGCAAGCCGGACAGGCTCCGTAAGGCGAATTAAAAGAAAAAAGTCGCGGTTCCAATTCTGGCAAAGAAATTCCACATTCCTCACAGGCAAAATGTTCTGAGAAGACCAGGTCTTTAAACTTTTGACTTTTGACTTTTGACTTTTGACTTACTATGACAATACCTTTACCAAGTTTCAAAGCTGTTTCTAATGAATCGACTAATCTCGATTTATCTAAATCTTTATCCAAAATCAGTCTATCTACCACTACTTCAATATTGTGTTTTTTATTTCTGTTCAAAGTTTTTCCCAGGGCTTCCTCAATTCGATAAATAATGCCATCAATCCTTATTCTGACAAACCCTCCTCTTTGAATTTCTTCCAAAATTCCTCTATGCTCTCCTTTTTTACCTCGAATTACCGGACCTAAAATAGTGATCTCTGTCTTTTTGGGCAACTTCAAAATTTGTTCAGTGATTTGATCTATGGTTTGCCGGGAAACTGGCTTTTGACATTTGGGACAATAAGGAATACCAATTTTGGCAAATAAAAGACGGAGATAATCGTATATCTCCGTGATAGTGCCAACAGTAGAACGAGGATTATGAGTTGCCTTTCTCTGGTCAATAGAAATTGCCGGCGAAATTCCTTCAATCTTATCAACATCAGGTTTATCCATCACTCCCAGAAACTGACGGGCGTAAGCCGATAATGACTCAACATACCTTCTCTGACCTTCGGCATAAAGAGTATCAAAAGCCAAAGACGATTTGCCAGAACCAGAAATACCAGTAATCACCACTATTTTATTTTTTGGAATATCCACATCTACATTTTTCAGATTGTGAACACGCGCTCCCCTTATTCTAATAAGGTTACTTGCCTCAGAGTGAACGCAGCGAAGCGTTCTATTACTGAAGCGAACTCTGGCTCTTCGAATTTTAACCAAATTTTCAGCCATACCCGACAGGAGAAATTCGACTAAATTTCGTTTATTATCACCGGGTAGTAGAATTTTGACAGTTCGCCCTAGGCGAACTAATTTGGATGAAGTCCAGTCAAATTTTCACTACCCGGATTACTGCTCCAGCAGTGGTCGAATTTCCACTACCGGCCATAATTTCTTATTATATTCCAAAATTCAAAAAAATTCAAGAGAAGCTATACGCGAAGGGTACATCGGTAACACTTTTATTATTTCAGAGGTTGTTTCTTTGGGCAAGATTTTGAATAAAA
>JASEJL010000077.1 GCA_030016465.1 Patescibacteria group bacterium
AAATAATTTTCCATGTTCACAAACTTTAGAAGCCCAATTTTTGCATCCTCCTCAAATTCAACGAGTATATCAAGGTCACTTTCCTCCTTTTGTTCCTTTCTCACATAAGAACCAAATATACCAATTTCCTTAACTCCATATTTTTCTTTCAATTCCTCTTTGTGTTCTGTCAATATCTGCTTTATTTCATCAGAAGTCATATTCTTAACCTCCCATCAGTTTTTTTAAACTCTGGTTCAATATAACGAATATCTACTGCATGCTTCCCAAGTTTTGGAGTCAAAACGCTTTGCCCATTTAAATAAACAATATGCGGTGCCCAAGGTTCAAGTTCTTTGATAGCGAACTCCTTATCCTTTTTTAAATCTTCTTGAGTCCAGTTATCCTTATATTCTCTCCAGGCAATGGCTATCTCCTTTCCCTCTTTTTCACCGAGGATAAACAGGTATTTTCTTCCGTTGTTTCTCACCTTTATCTTTTTGACCTTCAATCCCAAAAGGTAATTAAATGTCTCTGGAATATCCACCACAATCTCCTGAGGTTCACCAACCTCTTCAGGATTCACTTTAAGTTTGTAGGAGAAAGGGGTTTTAAGATGTTCCATATTCAATAAACTTGCATTTCCTCTTGTTTCGTAATCAAGGAAGTATCTCAAAAGATAATCATCACCAAATTTTAACTGTGCTTGCTTATTCGGAGTAAGTTCAATGTTGTCTAATGTATCTTCGTATTGTTCTAAGATTTGGTATTTGAAGAATCCGCCAGCTGTTTTCTCATTGTATATCTCTTTTACATCCTTCTCTTTTGATATTCCTGATTTATCATAAGCCAAAACCTTCTTCATCCTCGGCAAAACCACAGTCCAGAAATGCTCACCCATCTCCACACCAATCCATTTCCTTTTGAGTTTATGAGCTACTGCTGTGGTTGTGCCTGAACCAAGAAAGAAGTCCATGACTAAATCTTCCACCTTTGTAGAGCCCTCTATAACCCTCTGTAGCAATATTTCCGAGTTTTCTGTTGCAAAACCAGTGTTGTGGGTTTCATAACTTTTTATATCTGTCCAGTTAGTATCTAATAACAACTCGGGTTCCTTTAAGTATTCTGGCATTCCAGTAACTTCATTATCTTGGGTATCTATGTATTTTCGCCCCGGATTTATCCTGATCCATCCTCTACTACCATATTCATCTATTTTTTGTTGAGATAATCCCCAATGTTGTCCTTTTGGAGGAAGCCAAGGTTTACCAAAAAAGTATCTTACTTGCAGCTCATAGGTTTTTCTTTGGCCAGGCATGTCTAAAGAAATCCATCGTCTGTCCTCCTCCTTTATCTTCCTCTTTGCAGATGGCGGGATCACCTTGTTAACATTTTTCGAGTAGAAATATAGGTTCTCTGTCCCAGTAATATACTGGTTTGTCAATCCTTTAGGGACATAGCCTCTTTTTATCACAATCTCATTCCTAAAATTCTCCTCCCCAAAAATCTCATTCATTAAAAGCCTTACAAACATATTCCCATTGTAATCACATCTTACAAATATGCTTCCCCTATCATTCAGTAAATCTTTTGCTTGCCACAATCTATTCTCTAAACAACATATCCATGTAGAATCCTTATATTTCACATTGTAAAGATAATCTGCATCCTGTTCTTTGTTAAACGGGGGATCAATATAGATTGTCTGGACTCTTTCTTTATACTTACCGAGGAGCAGATTCAAGGCTTGATAATTTTCGCTTTTGATAAGCAGACCATCTAAAAGATCATCCAAATCTGCACTCACAGTAAGTTCTTCGAGCAGTCTTTCTTTAAATTCCTGGCTAAAATATCTTGTGTCAATCGGCAATTTTATCTTTTTCAGTTCTTGTTCTGTTTTCGATATATCAAATCCTAATCCTTCCCATTCTTTTCTTTGCTTTTTATTTTTCCAAATCTCCCGATAAAACTCCTCTGGCACACGGTCAGTGGTAATCACATATTCGGTCTTTAATACAAACCTTTTCTTTTCCCATAATCTCTTCTGAAAATCCTCAATCTGGGAGAGAAAATCAATAATGTCCTCTCCAATCTCCCGCACTACTTTGGCACGGGTAATGTGTTTGTCTAAGAATCTCTCCTTTTCCAGTGTTTCAATATCTAAGACTTCGGCTTTGATAAAGTAATCAAGTTGTTCGCACAAGAATCCCTTTAGATTTTTGTGAATGAAGTAGTCTTTTGTGTTTTTGGCAGCAAATCTTGAAATCTGATAAAAGAGAAGCGGCTTTTCAGTTCCTTCGCTTTTACTCAGGACAGGTTTACACTCCTTTCCCAAGTATGCTTTTAACCTATTATCCTTAACCTCCTCCAAAACTTTCTCAAAAGATTTTTGATTGATTTTCTCCTGTTTTGAGGTATTGCTTCCGCCTTCTACCTGATAACTTTTAACTTCTTTTTCACTTAACTCTCTGTATTGAAAACGGATAATTAGAGTTTTATCGTCACTTTGCTCTAATGGATTTTCATCGTCAAGTATAAAAAACCTTTCCCTTGTAGCTTTGTTTGAACCCAATTCTTCTCTTGCAGAAACAATACGGAGGATTATTTTGTAATCGTTAGCTTTGAATGTATAGTCACGGAAAAGGAGTCCTGTTTTTGTATAATATTGGTCACTATTTGCCCAATGAAGCTTTACCTCTTCGCCGTTATACGGGATAGCGTATTTATGCCCTTTAATTGAATAGCGATATTGCGGGACAAAATCGCCTTCTTCATAAAAACGTGAAAAGAAACTATAAAGGTCGTTGAAAACCTGAAGTTTAATTTCATCAATTGTTTCTACCTCATCTTTTTGTGCCTTGTGTTTTGCAAAAGCAGACTCAACCTTGTTTTTCAAATCTTCCTGGATAAATTTCACAATCTGGTCATGTTTATAATTTAAAATCCTGTAAATTCCAAAATCTAAGTCGGATACCTCAAACTGGAAAAGTGTCTTAAGTAAATCCTGAAATTTTTGAATAGCATCCATAATTACCTCTCTTATTTTACCTTACATCCTTTCTCTTTCACTCTTTCCAATGATTCCTCGGCTATCCACCTATCTATCACATCTTTCTTCCATAAAAGCCTTTCCTTTTTCACAACTTTTTACAAAATCTACCAAAATTATATAAAATAAAACAACGATTGACAAGTCAAATTTTCGGCTTGCTCTTGCGGAAACGAGAGCGTGGACAAGCCTGAGGACTTCCTTAAAAGAAATTTCTCCCTTAATACATCATACCCGAACCGAATAGATTGAACCTGTCTTATTATAAAAAGGGAACGAAGGTGAGGACATAAGCTCTGAAGCGAAGCGAAAGGACAAGCTGAAAAGAGGAAGCCTTCATTGCCATTCAGTCTGGCTCCTCGGGCCGGACTCGAACCAGCAACAACTCGGTTAACAGCCGAGGGCTCTACCATTGAGCTACCGAGGAGCGTGTTCAAATTATAAGAGAAAATTATGGTCTTGTCAACAAAAATTAATCACGGCTTTACAAGGGATTAATCTAATTATTTAAATCGACCATAAAAGCTTTTTTCTATAGTCGTATTTTGTCAACCAGGCTTTTCACA
>JASEJL010000078.1 GCA_030016465.1 Patescibacteria group bacterium
TTTGGCATTGGCCCGGTTATTGAAAATGGCTTTTATTATGATTTTGATTTGCCCGAGAGTTTAGCCCCTCAAGATTTGCCAAAAATTGAGGAGGAAATGAGAAAATCAATTAAACAAAATATTAAATTTGAGAAAAAAATTATTTCCCAAGAAGAAGCCAAAAAAATATTTAAAAATCAACCCTATAAATTAGAACTAATAAACGAATCAGCAGGGGGTCGCCCCCTGCAGATTTATCGATCTGGGGATTTTGTTGATTTGTGCAAAGGACCCCATGTCAAATCGACAAAAGAAATTCCTGATGCCTTTAAATTAACTAAGATTGCCGGTGCTTATTGGCGAGGTTCAGAAAAAAATCCAATGCTGACCAGAATTTATGGAGTGGCTTTCAAAACAAAAAAGGAGTTGGAAAATTATCTTCAAAAGGAAATAGAAGCCGAAAAAAGAGATCATCGGATTTTAGGCCAGAAATTGGAGCTTTTTTTATTTGATGAAGAAGTTGGAGCTGGTCTGCCAATTTGGCAACCAAAAGGAATAATTTTAAGAAAAATTATTGAAGATTATCTCTATAAAGAATTAACTTCTCAAAACTATCAATGGATAGTCAGTCCTCACATCGGAAAATTAGAACTTTGGAAAACATCTGGCCATTGGGAGCTCTATCGCGAAAATATGTATTCTCCCATTGAAATTGATGAGGAAGAATACATGTTAAAACCAATGAATTGTCCCTTTCACCTCAAAGTGTATCAATCAAAAATCCGCTCTTATAAAGATTTACCCTTGAAATATGCTGAGTTGGGAACGGTTTATCGCTACGAAAGATCAGGGGTTTTGCATGGTTTAACCAGAGTTAGAGGTTTCACCCAGGATGATGCTCACATTTGGTGCACACCAGAACAGTTAAGTATTGAGCTAACAAAACTTTTAAAACATGGTTTCAAAATTCTTAAAATCTTTGGCTTTAGAGATTACGATATTTATTTTTCTACCCGACCAGAAAAATATGCTGGAACAGAAAAGGGTTGGGAAAAAGCTGAAAATGTTTTGAAATATATCCTGAAAAAACTGAAATTGAAATATCAAACTGATCCTGGCGGAGGTGTATTTTATGGTCCTAAAATTGATATTAAAATTAAGGATTCTCTGGGAAGACCCTGGCAATGCATGACAATCCAGATTGATTTTAATTTGCCGGAAAGATTTGAGATGACTTATATTAATGAAAAGGGTAAAAAAGTTCGGCCAATTATGATTCACCGAGCTCTTTTGGGTTCAATTGAAAGATTCATTGGTGTATTACTTGAACATTATGCCGGGAGTTTCCCTTTATGGCTAGCTCCCGAACAAATTTGGTTAATTCCGGTTGGTTCTCGTCATAAAAAATATGCCAATGATGTCGGGAGGAAGATGTTAGATGCTGGATGCAGAATAAAAGTTAAAGATGAAAATGAGACAGTTTCTAAGAAAATTCGTGATGGCGAAATCCAGAAAATTCCCTATCTTTTGGTGGTTGGCGACAAAGAAATGAAAACAAATTCGGTCAGGGTACGTTCAAAAAATAAGGATTTGGGACTGATGAAATTGACAAAGTTTACTGAAAAAGTAAAAATAGAAATTGAGAAGAAAAAATAAATCAACGAATAATGAATCTATTTTCAACCAATAATAAAATAATAAGGTGGAAAAAATAATTAATTAATTTTCAATTTCAATATGAATAGTTTAAAAGTTTTCATCTTAAGTTTTGCTTTAGGGTTTACTATAGTATTGATCGTTACAAAAGAAACAACTAGTGTGGGCGGAGGATATGCGCCAGTAATAACGGTCGAAGAAGCAGTTAATCTTGATGAAAATGTTCAACCCCAAGATTTAGGAATTTCTGAACCCAAACTTTTGCCAGATAGCCCATTTTATTTCCTGAAAAACTGGGCAAGGGGGATTCAAAATTTAGTGACCATTAATCCAGTAAAAAAGGCTGAGCTACGGATGAAATTTGCTAATGAAAAATTGATGGAAGTAAAGAAAATAGTTGAATTAAAGAAAAATCCAGAAATTATTAAAAAGGCAACCGAAAATTATCAGCAGGAGGTTGAAAGAATTAAAAAGCAAGCGGAAAAAATAAAGGAAAAAGTAGTAGAAAATCCTCAAGTTGAAAGCTTCTTCGATATATTTATCCATCAGCAAACCCTCCATCAGAAACTTCTTCAAAAATTAGAAACTCAGGTTCCTTCAGAAGTCTTTGAAAAAATAAAAAAAACTAGGGAAGAACATCTGGAAAGATTTAAGGATGTAATGCTCAAACTTGAGGACAGGAAAGAAAAAATTACTGAAAAATTAGATAAAATTTTAGAAAAACACAAGGGAAGTAAATTTAAGAATTTCAAAAACTTAGAAGTTCTGAAAAATCTGGAAGAGAAAGTTCCAGAGGAAGCTAAAGAAGCAATTCAAAAAGCCCAAGAAAATGCTTTAAAAAGATTACAGGAAGATTTGGAAAGGATGAGTCCTGAAGATCAGGAAAAATTTAAAGAATATCTTGAAAAAATTTCTGGAGATAAAGAAAAACAACTGGAAATTATGGAGAATCTGAAAGCGAGAATAAAAAAGGCACCCGCCACACCCATCAGAATTGAACTGAAAAAAATATTACAAGAGAGTGAAGAGGAAGCATTAGAGAAAATCGCAGAAAAACTAGAAAAACTTGATTGTCCTCTTTGGACGACCAGACCAGCACCTGGATTTTGTAAAGAAGGGAGAGTAGTTTTTGAGAAAGATCCAGAAACCGGTTGTCCTTTACCGCCAAAATGTATAGTTCCTGGAGAGATAGAAATTCCTGAAAAGCCAGGAAAACCAGCATTTTGTATCACCCTGTGGGACCCGGTTTGCGGAAAAGACGGTAAGACCTATAGCAACGAGTGTTTCGCTAAATTAGCCGGAGTAGAGATTGATTATAAAGGAAAGTGTGAAGTTCAGGCAGTGGAGCAACCTATCCAGCAACTACCAACAACAGAAGCTCAACCAGGAGTTTGTATTCAAGTTATTACGCCAGCAATTAGCCCTGAGGGAGTTTGTAAAGAATTTCCAACGCCCTGTGATGTACCAGCCGACTGGAAGAAAATTGATAAATGCCCGGAACAAGAGCAACTTCCAATAAGTATCCCAATTGAAAAAATACCATCAGAACAACCAAAAAAGTAAATACTGTTTAGATTTTCATCATTTGAATTTGAATGGAAAAGGCAAAAATTTTAGCTTAGGTTTAATTAAAAATTAGAACATGGGGAAAAGAGATTATGGTAGAACTAAAGAAATGCATAATACTATGTGTGAATTGTCATAGGAAAATACATGCGAAAGTAATTTATTGCCGGGTGGTGGAATTTGGGTAACACGTCGCGCTCTGGACGCGAAGATTCCAGGTTCGATTCCTGGCCCGGCAGCAGTCTACTATATTCTGAATTTTTGTCTCTTTGAGCGCCGAGCCGCTTCGCGGCTCGGCGCTCAAACTGCCAAAATTTTTGAGATATTTTTTCCCCTGCGGCCAAAAAAAATTTTACAATTAAGGTATAAACATATGAGCAA
>JASEJL010000079.1 GCA_030016465.1 Patescibacteria group bacterium
CCCCTACCCGTCATCGCCTTGGTAGGCCATTACCCTACCAACTAGCTGATAGGCCGTAGACCTTTCCCTAACCGGTAATCCTTGCGGATATCCTTTACCCCACCTTCTAAGCTCTATGTATTTTGGCTATAAGTTCTTTATTGGTTTTAAACAACATTGAACACTCTAACCAAATTGCACAAAGCATAGAAGGCGGGGGCTATCACGAATTAGCTAACCTTTCGGCTAGTTATGCGTGTGTTAGGGGTAAGTATCTACGTGTTACTAACTCGTTCGCCACTAGCCTTGCGCTCCGCGCGAGGAAATCCGAAATTCTAAATCCGAAATCCGAAACTCAAGGAATACTTTTATATAATTTACTTATAGTTTCGAATTTCGTGCTTCGTGCTTCGAATTTCCTTGTGCGAAACACAAGGCCCGTTCGACTTGCATGCCTTATCCACGCCGCCAGCGTTCATCCTGAGCCAAGATCAAACTCTCAAGTATAACACGAAACAGACACGACAATTTTGTCGCCTTCGGCGACTACATGAAACAGACACGAAAAATTTAGTGTCCGTTTAGTGTTTTGTTTAGTGTCGGTTTCGCGTAGCTCTCGCTTTAGCGAGAGTTTCGGGGCAACTCTAAGAAACTATTCCGTATTAATTTTTCAAAGTTCTTACCCAAACGATTAAAAATCAGGAAGAGACTTCCTGATTTCTTACTATCTCTATTCTCTGTTTCTAATTTCCTAACAACCGCACTTTCTCTTTTTAGCTTTCTTTTTGGCCATATTTTTGTCTCTTCTAACTTTAATTTAACTTTTTCAAAAACCCTTGTCAAGAGTACAACCCACCCACCACCCTTTCCAAACGTCAAGCCAGCGGTCGGACTTGCACCGACATTGATGGATTACAAATCCACTGTTCTTCTATTGAACTACACTGGCATTAAAAATTTATTGAGATAATCATCAATCCATTGCAAAATCTAATTGGAATACAAAGAACAGATTCTTTTTAAAATTGACTCACTGGTTTTCATTTAATTACAGCTTTATCAAGTATTTTTCAAAATCTTTTACTTTGGGCGGTTTTTTACTTTGAGCGGCAGAATAGTAAATCCTTCTTTTTTCAAATAGTTAGCTTGAGATTTTACGCCACCTGAAAATTTTTCATTTAAGCTACCATCTGATTTAATAACTCGCCAGTAAGGAGTTACTTCTATCTTTCCTGATTTTTTTTCTTCTTCTGCTGCTTCACCACAGATTCTGACAAAAATACCGGTTGTTATTGGACAGGTAACATTTACCTTTAGATTACATCTCTCTGATTTTATCTAAAAATTTATCTAGTAATTTCTGTTTTATCAATAAAAGCCCATTTCCATCCTTTCTTTTTAGAACTAATAATTTATCACCAGTTTTAATATTAAGTTCTTTTCTAGCATCAGCAGGAATAGCAATTTGTCCTTTTTCGCTAACAGTAATCCAACCATAAAAACCTGATTTATAAGTGCAAATACCTTTTTTAATTTTCTTTTTCACCTAGAGCAAAATTAAAAAGTAAGAAATACTAATTTTATCTTACTTTTTCCAAGACTATTTGTCAACCCGTTAGAAGTTTAGTTATCCACAGGTAATATGGAAGATTTTTAGAAAAAATCGCCAAATAATGGAATTTCTAACGGGATCAAGCGGATAACTCAATTGTTGTTTTTGGTAGCTTTTTTTAATTCTTCCCAGTAATTGTCATTTTCCAATTTTTTCTTTTTTATTCTCTCTCTTAATTTCTGGAGCCAGTTAAAAGTTTGGTTGTCGGTTTTTAAAGTTAAAATTCTAATTCGGAAAATTAACTTTTGCAAAAATACCTCATAAGAAAAATTTTTTAAGGGATTAAATTCTTTAATTTTTTTCTTTAATTTTGAACTAAATGGCTCGCCCTTTTCTGGCAAAACTTCCGATAAATTAACCAAAACCGGAATCTTCCGAAAAATAATCACACCCATCCCTAATAAACTGCAAATTAAAATAATTGTTGCAATTAGTTCAAGCATTATATTTCGTATCTTACAAATTTTTTTAAAATAATATTTTCGCCTAATTTGGCGATATATTCATCAATTAAATCTTTTATTGTCTTTGTTTCATCTTTTATCCAGGGTTGAGTTAAAAGTGGGGTTTCTTCGGGATCGAGGGCAGCAATTTGAAGAGCTAATTCATGGGCCAATTTTTGAAATTCTGGATTTCTAGCAACAAAATCAGTTTCGCAAGCAAGTTCAAGCATTACTCCCACTCTTTTATTAGAATGAATATAGCTTTCAATTATTCCTTCTCTGGTTTCCCTTTCTATTTTCTTTTTAGCAAAATCCTTACCCCATTTTTTCAAAATTTCTTTTGCCTTATCCAAATCGCCTTTTGCTTCTTCCAACGCTTTTTTGCAGTCAGAAATAGAAATGGCAGTTTCTTGACGAAGTTGTTTGATCTTATCAATTATAATCATTATTAATTAATGAATTAACGTATTGCAAATTAACAAATTAAAATAATTCGTTAATTCGTTAATTCGTTAATTGAACAATAAATAAATTTATTGAGCTGGTAATTTTGGTTTCGCTTTTAATATCACTTCTTTTACTTTCTCAAGTATATATTTCACCGATGAAATGGCATCGTCATTAGCCGGAATTGGATAGTCAGCCAGGGTTGGGTCAGCATTGGTATGAGAAATGGCAATGATTTTTATTCCTTTCATTCTGGCCTCTTTGATTGCCAAATCATCTTTTTTCATATCTAAAACCAAAATGGCATCGGGCAATCTCGACAAATCTTTTATCCCACCAAATTTTATTTCCAGTTTCCTCAATTCTTGGTCAATTTTAGCTCGCTCTTTTTTGGTATATTTTTCCAATTCTCCCTCTTTCTTTTTCCTCTCTAAATCCTTAAAATATTCTACTCTTTTTTTAATTATTTCAAAATTGGTAAAAGTGCCGCCCACCCATCTCTCAATCACATAAGGTAAAGTCAATTCTTGAGCCATACTTTTCACTAAATCTTTAACCTGAACTTTGGTTCCCACGAGTAATAAAATTTTATTTTCGGAAATCAATTGCTCAATGAATCTTAAGGCCTCGGTCAATTTCTCTTTGGTTTTTTCCAAGTCAATAATATGAATGGTGTTTCTTGCTCCGGCCAAATAAGGTATCATTTTAGGATGAACCTTGGAAGTTTTATGACCAAAATGAAGGCCAGCCTGAGCCATCTCTTCAGTATCTAATTTTAAATCCGTGATTTTTACTTTTTTTTCTTCTTTAGTCTCTACCATATTTAAAAATAATAGCACATTCAAAAAAAATAATCAACTCCTTAAAAAGAGAAAGGCGCGCTCAGTTTTGGCCAAGTCTTAACCTCCGAGTGGAGATATTTGACTATGATGCTGCCACTTCATCGCGCGCCGGTATGATTGCGTGATTACCAAAAAGGATTGGTGCGATAGACTGTTGGGATTCTCGCACCAACTGGTAAACCTTTGTTTCATGCCCTGTCCTTGTCCGGGCCTTTCCGCTTCTATCGCGGAACCGCCGTGAAGCTCGGCTAGAAGT
>JASEJL010000080.1 GCA_030016465.1 Patescibacteria group bacterium
ATTGTGATTGTGAATGATGGTTCAACAGATAACACTGCTGAGTTAATAGAGAAGGCTTGCAAGGTCAGGTTTTAAGATAGTTGAGATTCCCATATCCTACAGGAAGAGGGCTGATGAACCCAAACTTTCATCCCTCTTTGATGGTTTTAAGATTTTCAGGGCACTCTTTTCTGGAAGGTTAAGGTTGAAGGGTGTTTGAGGATGAGAATAGCATTCGTTTATGATGGAGCATATCCATGGATCAAGGGGGGTGTGGAGAAGAGGCTCCATGAAATTGGGAAGGGTCTTGTTAAACGTGGCCATGAGGTTCACTGGTACTGTGTGGGCTGGTGGCTGAATGAAAATAGGAACAGGGATATTGAAGTTGATGGGATAAATTATCATGCAGTCTGTGGACCGATGGAAATGTATGTTAATGGGAGAAGATCAATAAGAGAGACCTTATATTTTGGTATAAGAACATTGAATGGATTAAAGGGCGAATTTGATATTATAGACTGTCAGGAGTTCCCATACTTTCCATGCTTCTCTGCCAGATTTTACAGTGCCTTGAAATCAAAGCCGATGGTCATAACATGGCATGAGGTCTGGGATGATTACTGGTATGAATACCTTGGATGGAAGGGGGTCTTTGGGAAGATAATTGAAAGGATGACTGCAAGGTTATCTGCAAGGAACATAGCGGTTTCGCATAAAACAGGACGGGACCTTCAAAGGCTTGGAGTCAGCGACCCCCAGATAATACCCAATGGTGTTGACTTTAAAGGGGTAAATAGAGTGGAGCCATCGGAGTTAAAATCGGATGTCATCTATGCGGGGCGGCTCGTGGAACATAAAAATGTGGATGTCCTGTTAAGGGCCATTAAGATTTTAAAGGAGGACATCCCGGATATTAGGTGCTTTATAATAGGGGATGGGCCTGAAAAACCATCATTAGTTAAGATGGTGGATGACCTTGGACTGGAAGATAATATACAGTTTTTTGATTTCCTTGACAGCCATGATAAGCTGATATCATTGATGAAATCATCAAGGGTCTTTGCATTACCCTCAACGAGGGAAGGATTTGGTATTGTCGTCCTTGAGGCGAATGCGTGTGGATTACCAGTTGTTACAGTGAATCATCCGGATAATGCGGCATGTGATCTTATAAATTCGGGGAACGGATCAGTCTGCAATCTTTCTGAAAAGGAAATTGCAGAAAGTATATCAATGCATCTCAATGGTGGAAATAGCTTAAGAAGATCTTGTATCGAGAACGGCAGGAAATATGACTGGGAAAGGATAACTTCGATGGTTGAGTCATTTTATATAAGTATTTTATGATTAAAAGATTGTTTTTTATAAGTTTTATTTCATGTAATAGAGGAGGAATAGTATGAAAGTTGCTTTAATTAATAATTCACCAAATAACATTGCAACAGGCAGATATATTTTTTCGCTTTATAGATCACTAAATAAACTAAATAAAAAAAACACAGTGTTTGATCATTTTCTTTTTGATAATGAACGAAAAGCCTTGTGTAAATTGAATGGCGAGGAAAAAGTCATTGTTAAATTAAGAAAAATACCTTTCTTGGAAAATGAAAAATTTATATGGTCTGAATTTTTGTTTGACTGCAGAGCTGCAAGGTTTATTCCCAGCTTTTATGATATTTATCATATTTCTTCTCAAGATTTATCTGTTCTGACATATTATAAACGTTTTTCATCTAAAAAAACCGTTATAACTGTCCATGACCTTTTTTATGCCACGCATCCTGATAACATTTTCAGGAAGATCATTAGCATGCCTTTATATAAGGGTATTACAGGGGCTGATGCAATTATCACAGTTTCGAATTATACAAAAAACCAATTAGTGAAAAATTGGAACATTTCACATGAAAATATCTTCACAACTTATTTAGGAGTAGATCGAGACACTTTCAGAAAGACCAATGAATATGATTGCTTATATGATAAATATGGATTAAAAAGAAATTGCAGATACATATTGCATATTGGAAGTGATGTGGGAAGGAAAAACGTTGGAACATTAATCAGGTCTTTTTATAAACTGAAAAATGAGTTTAATGATGTTGATGATGTGGTACTTATAAAGATAAACAAACTAAGTAATAGAAACATTGTACTGATAAATAAGCTAGATTTAAATAACGATATTAGGGTACTAGATCACGTTTCTGAATACGAACTCCCACTATTCTATAATTTCGCTGATGTATTCGTCTTTCCATCAATAGCCGAGGGCTTTGGGTTCCCACCCCTTGAAGCAATGTCCTGTGGAACTCCCGTTGTGGCATCTAATAGTACGGCGATCCCTGAAGTTGTTGGTGATGGTGGAATAATGGTTGACCCTTATGATGTTGATGGATTCGCATCTGCAATATACGAGCTTTTAAATAATAAGAATCTAAGGACCAAAATGATAAAAAGGGCTCTAAGACAATCAAAAAAGTTTACGTGGGATCGGTGTGCAGATGAAACCTTTAAAGTATATGAACATCTTAAAGCCGCCTAATACAAAGGTGGTGATGATCGAATTAAGGTGTTAAGTTTTTAATTAAGGGGGATTAAAGTGAAGATATGTATCATTTCAAGCCTTTATAAACCCACTATCATTGGCGGTGCCGAGGTGGTTGCAGAGAAAACCGCAAGGGAACTTCAGAGAAGGGGACATGAGGTTTTTGTGGTTACTACCAACCATCACTCGAAGACAGAGGAGGTTGATGTGGATGACATTAAAACATATCGCATACCCCTTAATATATACAGTATCTACAATCTTTCAGATCAGAGTATTATTAAGAAGCTTTTATGGCATCTGATTGACTTATGGAACCCCTCAGCATACTTTAAATTGAAGGATATTCTGAAAGAGAAGAAACCAGATATTATCCATATACATAATTTCAAGGGTTTTTCAGGGGCGGCATTTTCAGCTGCTAAAAAATTAGATGTTCCTGTTGTTTTCACGGTACATGATTACTCAGTTTACTGTGTGAGGGCGAATTTACTTAAAGGTGATGGGAGCATATGCACTGAACCAAGAATACCTTGTAGGTTCTATAAGGAGGTGAATTCATTTTTCATAGATAAGATACCGGACTTTGTAATATCCCCTTCAAAGTTTTTGATTGATAAATTAAAGTCTCAGGGGTTTTTCAGGGACTCTGAGATTGCTGTGATACCTAATCCTGTTGAAAAAGATCCTGAGATCATAGAGAAGGATTATATCACAATTGATATCCTCTATGTTGGAGCATTATCTAAACATAAGGGGACGGATGTCCTGATAAGAGCCTTCAGGGAACTTGAGGATGATAACATGAGACTGCATATTGTGGGAAGAGGCCCCGATGAAGATAAACTGAAGGCTATCAGTGGAGATGATGAAAAGATAATCTTTCATGGTTTCCTTAAGGGTGAAGAGCTCAGTGGAATGTATGCTAAGGCTAATGTAACCGTTGTTCCTTCAATATGCTATGAAAATTCGCCAATGGTTCTATATGAAAGCTTTGCCCATTCAACACCCGTAATTGGAAGCAATATTGGGGGGAT
>JASEJL010000081.1 GCA_030016465.1 Patescibacteria group bacterium
TGGACCCGGTTATTGGTAGAGAAAATGAAATTCGTAGGTTGATGCAGGTTTTGTCAAGGAGGACAAAAAATAACCCGGTTTTGGTTGGCGAGGCCGGGGTAGGAAAGACGGCCATTGTTGAAGGTCTGGCCCAGAGAATTGTTTCCGGCCAGGTACCGGAATCATTGAAAGAAAAAGAAATTATTGGTCTGGACTTAGGAGCTTTGGTAGCCGGCACAAAATATCGCGGAGAGTTTGAAGACAGAATTAAAGCTTTTTTAAGAGAGATTAACCGGGCAGCCGGCCGATATATTTTATTTATTGATGAATTGCATACTTTAGTTGGCGCGGGAGCGGCTGAAGGTGCTATTGACGCCTCAAATTTATTGAAACCAGCTTTGGCCAAAGGAGAATTACGGGCAATTGGAGCTACCACTTTAAAAGAATATCAAAGATATTTAGAAAGAGATCCGGCTTTAGAAAGAAGGTTTCAGCCAATTCTGGTTCAGGAACCCTCAGTTGAAGACACTATTGCCATTTTGCGGGGAATCAAAGAAAAATATGAATTGCATCACGGAGTAAAGATTGAAGATTCGGCTTTAATTGCCTGTGCCCAATTGGCTGCCCGTTATATTACCGATCGCTTCTTACCCGACAAAGCAGTTGATTTAATGGACGAAGCCATGTCAGCTTTACGATTAGAAATTGAGTCAGAGCCAGCTGAACTAGAGAATCTCAAAAAAGAAATTCAAAAATTGGAGGTTCTTGAGACTTCGTCTCATCTTTCACCTCGCTTCGCTCAGAAAATTAAAAACGGAGCGATAAAAAAAGAAAAATCATTGCGTCGAAAAAAAGCCATTTCTCGCCAACTGGCCGACCTAAAAGAAAAGGCAAAAGAGATTGAAGCCAGGTGGCAGTCAGAAAAAGAAACCATTAGCAAAATAAAAAATCTCAAAAAAGAAATTGAGACTACTCGCTTTGAGGTGGAAAGGGGAGAAGTAGAGGCTAATTTTCAAAAAGTGGCTGAATTGAAATATGGCAAAATTCCCCAGCTTTTAAAGGACTTGAAGGCAGCGGAAAGAAAACTGGCCCAATTTCAGAAAAATCGGCCGATTTTGAAAGAGGAAGTTTCTGAAGAAGAGGTGGCAAAAGTGGTTTCCCGCTGGACGGGAATTCCGGTCACCCGATTGTTAGAGGAAGAAATCAAAAAATTGGAAAAGATGGAAAAGATTTTAGAAAAAAGAGTGATTGGTCAGCCAGAGGCAATAAGGGCCATTGCCAATGCTATTAGACGTTCAAGAGCAGGCATTTCAGAAGAAAAGCGACCCCTGGGATCTTTTATATTTCTGGGACCAACTGGCGTCGGCAAAACCGAAACTGCTCGGGCCTTGGCTGAGTTTCTTTTTAATGACGAAAACGCCCTAGTTCGTTTAGATATGTCAGAATATATGGAAGAGCACGCCGTTTCCAAAATGATTGGTTCTCCTCCTGGTTACGTTGGCTATGAAGAAGGCGGTCAATTGACCGAAAAAATCAGGCGTCGTCCCTATAGCGTGATTTTGCTTGACGAGATTGAAAAAGCCCATCCCAAAATTTTCAATATCTTGCTTCAGATTTTAGAGGATGGCCGATTGACCGATGCCAAAGGTAGAACCGCTTCCTTCAAAAATACCATTTTAATTATGACTTCTAATGTTGGTTCAGACATTATTTCCGCCGAAGCCAGTTTGGGTTTTCTCGGCGGTGATGAAAAAATCAGTCAAAAAGAAAGCTTAAAAGAAAAAGTTATGACTGCTCTGAAAGAAAATTTCCGGCCGGAATTTTTGAACCGGATTGATGAAATTATTATCTTTAACTATTTGGGCAAGCTGGAAATTAAGAAAATAGTTGATTTGGAACTGGCAAAAGTGGCTGAGAGATTGGAAAGTAAAAAAATTGAAATTAAGGTTACTGAATCAGCTAAGGAATTTCTGGCCGAAAAGGGTTTTGATCAAAACCTGGGCGCTCGACCTCTAAAAAGAGTGATTCAAAAACAGGTACTAGACCCACTTTCTTTGAAAATCGTTTCTGGTGAAATTAAAGAAGGCGATAGAGTGATAGTTGATTTTGTGGCCGATAAAATTATTTTTAGAACCGCCAAGGATTTAATTAAAACTCAATCTCAAAAAGAAAAAGTTACTGTTTAATGCTAAGAAATATTTTTAAAATCTTGGTTATTTTTATTATTGGGATGGTGGGCGGAATTTTTGCTGACCAAATATTATGGCCTTATTTTATTGAAAGGCCGCTTTTTTATCAGTACCGCTTAGAACAGAGTCCGGTCTATCTTACCGAAAGAAAAGAAATTTACATTCAAGAAAATATCGCCTTAAAAAATGCTATTGAAAGAGTGGAAAAAGTGGTTATTGGAATAAGAACGAAAACTAAAGCCGGAAAAATTTTAGAGGGCTCAGGCTTAATTTTAACTGCCGATGGTTTGATGGTTACTTTGGCTGAATTAGTTCCTGTCGGTTCTGCTTTTAATTTTTTTATTGATGGAGAACGAATACCCTTCCAAATTTTAAAAAGGGATTTAGAAAATAATTTAGCCCTGATAAAGCTTGAAAAAAACAATTTACCAACCGTTGGCTTTGCCAATCTAGAAAAATTAAAACTGGGAGAAAGAGTTTTTTTGGTTGGCGCAACCTTCATTAATGTAACGAGGCAAGACCTCGTTACACCCGACCTCCAGAAGGTGGTTAACGAAGGAATTGTTACCAGTTTTGACCAAAATTCAATTAAAACTAATATCTTTGAAAAAAACGTTCTGGCCGGCAGTCCTTTGTTTGACATTGAGGGAAAACTTTTGGGGCTGAATATGATTGACAAAGAAGGAAAAATCATCACCATTCCTATTTCACAAATTCGAGCCTTCGCTAACCTTTAATCTTTCGCTAACTTTTAATGTAACGAGGTCTTGCCTCGTTACATTTATTTTATTACGATGGTAAATTACTCTAAAATGAGAGGAAGCTGGATTAATATCGTTAAACTCAAATAAGTCGTGAACCATTCTTAAATAATCTTTTTTATTTCGAAAAAGATTAAATCCTTCAATTGCTTTAATTACAATATGGTATATTTTCCCATTTACAAATTGGATTTTTCTTTGCGCCATGGTTATGTAACGAGGCAAGACCTCGTTACATAATATTAATAGTTTTTGTCTTGCAGGACAGGAAGGAAGTTTTCCACAGAAGGCGTTTTTTGTTTTGGGATTGCTAAAATGAAAGAATGTCTTTAGGAACTAGGGAATTAACTATTAATCTAAGGTTTTTTATCAAGGGAAAATTCCGGAAATTGATTAGCGGTTTTTGCTAGCAAAGTTATTAGCCATTGAAAGGCTGGCATAAGAGAAAAAAGAAAAATTTCTCCTGTTGGGAGTTGAAATTCCTGGCCCAAAGAAAGATTATATTGAAGTAACCGAAGTGGAGAAAGGAAATGATAATTTCAGGGTAGAGGGAAATAGAAATTTCAGGGTGTAGTA
>JASEJL010000082.1 GCA_030016465.1 Patescibacteria group bacterium
AAGCGAGGACCAGAAGGTGCAATTATTGATTATTTTAAAGCTAATCCAGAAGCAGCAAAATCATTTGGTTGGGATGGCAAAGTTGATTTAATAGAGTGGGCCGGTAAAAAAGCCCATTCATTATGGCTGGAAGATGCTGAAGAAGCTTTAGCTAAACCAGAAACATTAGAACAATTAAAGGAATTGGGTTATAGTCCGGATGCTGAAGGTTATGCTCAGATGATACGCCGTATTGGTAAAGGATTTGTTGAACTTGATCCAAAAACTGGGAAAATAAATTTAGTTGATACAGAATATCTAAAAGCTCGGGTTCCTTCAGAAGTGGTTTCTGGAGTAGCCCCTAAAGCGCCTCCAGCACCACCTGAAGCACCACCTGGAGTATCACCTACAGCACCTCCTTCTGAAGCACCACCTAGAGTACCACCTTCTGAAGTATCACCTGAAGTATCACCTGAAGTACCTCCTTCTGAAGCACCACCTAGAGTACCACCTTCTGAAGTATCACCTGAAATACCTCCTGTAGTACCTCCTTCTGAAGCACCACCTGAAGTACCTCCTGAAGTATCTCCTGAAGTACCACCTGAAGAACCACCTAAAGTACCTCCTGGAGAACTTCCTGAAAAAACACTTCCTGATGAAGAACCACCTAAAGTACCTCCTGGAGAACTTCCTGAAAAAACACTGTCCGGTGATATTACCAATATAGTTACAAAAGAAATTGGATTTACTGAAGGAGAATATAACGCTATTAAAGGTATTACGGTGGAGAAATTACTTAAGGAGATTCCCTTTGATAAAAATAAAGCCTGGGCAATATGGCGAGGAGATATTGAAGGAGAATCAATTGACTTGCCACATCACGGAGCTTACTGGTTTACAGAGTTTAAGAAACATATTAAATTAGCCGAACTTATTCGGGCGAGCAAACCGAGTTCAGAACAACTTAAATTAACAATTGAAGAATATTTGAAAAACTATCTTGGAGAAAAAGCACCGTGATAAAGTTTAAATCAAGGTCGAGTTGGAATAAAAATTAACTAGGAATAAAATGGAAGATATTTTAAAACAAAACATAATTAAAAATTTGGGTATAGATACTTTACCGGAAAAAGAGCAGGAAGAGGTTTTATTAAGAATTGGTAAAATTATTTTTCAGTCAGTTTTAATTAGGGTAATGGAAAGGTTAAATTCAAAAGAGAAAGATCAATTCACGAGATTGTTAACAGAAAAACCAGACGATGAAAAAGCTATTTTGGATTTTTTGAAATCGAAAATTTCCAACTTTAATGAAATTGTTAATGAAGAAATAATCAGTTTCAAAAAAGAAAGTTTGGATTTTATGAAACAGATAAAGAAATAGAAATCCTTTCTATAAAATAAAAATAGTAAAAAAAGTACACATCCCTTTTTTCTTCTACTTTTAACGGAGCTTTTTAATTTTTAATTTTTTTATCAGGTCACGAATTTCAGCTGCTCTCTCAAAATCCAAGTTTTTGGCTGCTTCCCTCATTTCACTTTCTAGCAATTTTTCATCTCTAATCAAGCAAAATTCGGAAGCTATTTCCTTTTTTCTTGAAGCAAATGGCCAATCTCTTATTTCTTTGACAATTGGCTTGGGGATTATTTTGTGTTTTTTATTATATTCCATTTGAATTTTTCTTCTTCTTTTAACTTCATCAATCGCTGCCTTCATTGATTTAGTGATTTTATCAGCATACAAAATGACATGTCCTTCTTGATGTCTGGCTGCTCGACCCATGGTTTGAATTAAGGTTGTTTGTGACCTCAAAAATCCTTCTTTATCAGCATCTAAAATCGCCACCAAAGCAACTTCTGGCAAATCCAGCCCCTCTCTTAATAAATTAATTCCCACCAAAACATCGTATTTTCCTTCCCTCAAATCTTTAAGGATTTGCGGCCTTTCTAAGGTTTTCACTTCGGCGTGAAGCCACTGCGAAGTTATTCCTTCTTCAGTTAAATAATCAGATAGGGCTTCAGCTAATCTTTTAGTTAAAGTTAAAACTAAAATCCTTTGTTTTCTTTCAATCCTCTTTTTAATTTCTTTAATTAAATCCTTGACTTGATTTTGAGTTGGTCTAATTTCGATTGATGGTTCCAATAATCCGGTTGGCCTAATTAATTGTTCAACAATATATTTTTTCCCAGTTTTTTTTCTTTCCTCTTCAGCCGGAGTAGCTGAAACATAGATTATTTGAGGAGCTCTTTCTTCAAACTCTTTAAAAGTGAGAGGCCGGTTATCAATGGCTGAAGGTAGCCGAAAACCATATTCAATTAAAGTTTCTTTTCTGGCTCGGTCTTGATTGGCCATGGCATGAAGTTGAGGTAAGGTCATATGAGATTCATCAATAAAGACTAGAAAATCCCTTACCTTGCTCCTTTGGGATAAAGGGAGGGGATGAAGAAAATAATCAATTAAAGTAAATGGAGCTTCTCCTGCTTTTCTAAATTCTAAATGTCTTGAATAATTTTCAACTCCATGGCAATAGCCAGTTTCTCTCAACATTTCCAAATCATAATTTGTTCTTTGTTCTAATCTTTGGGCTTCTAATAATTTTTTTTGTTTTTTCAGTTTTTTTAATTGATCTTGTAACTCCAGTTTTATATTTTCTATAGCAATTTCTAATTTTTCTTGAGGAGTAACCCAGAAATGAGCAGGATAGAGTTTATAGCTAGTATTTAATATTTGGTATTTCGGAGTTAAAGAAGGGGATGAAATCAAAAGTTTATCAATTTCATCTCCAAAAAATTCTATTCTTAGAATTTCTCTCCCAGTAATTAAATAAATATCAATAATATTTCCCCTGACCCGAAAAGTACCTGGCTTAAAATCAATATCATTTCTTTGATATTGTAAAGAAGTTAGATGAGAAATTAACTCTCTTCTTTTTATTCTTTGGCCAGGCTTAATTTCTAAAGATACTTTTTGGTAATCTGCAGGAGAGCCAATGTTATAAATACAAGAAACTGAAGCCACAATAATAATATCATCTCTAGTCAATAAATCCTGAATGGCGGCATGCCTTAATCTATCAATTTCTTCATTTATCTTGGCATCTTTTTCAATATAGGTATCAGTTTGAGGAATATAGGCCTCTGGTTGGTAGTAATCATAATACGAAACCCAGTAATGGGTTGCGTTTTCTGGAAAAAATTCTTTGAATTCTTGATAAATTTGAGCAGCCAGTGCTTTATTATAAGATATCCAGAGAACTGGCTTTTGGATATTTTCAATAACTTTAGCACAAGTATAGGTTTTACCTGATCCCGTAACCCCTAATAAAATTTGATTCTTCACTCTAGCCTTTAAATTTTTAGTTAACTTCTCAATTGCCTGAGGCTGATCACCAGTTGGTTTAAATGGAGATTTCAATTTGAACATACACTTAATTTTACCTCTATTTCTAATATTGTACACCCTCTCAAGTGATTTAAGCATGACACCAAACTGCTCTCTTGTTCTGTAATATAATTT
>JASEJL010000083.1 GCA_030016465.1 Patescibacteria group bacterium
TGGCCGCTAAATAAATAGGCATGGGAAAATTTTCCCAGTTCAGCTGATTTCTTTAAAAATTGCCATTGTTTTTGATGACCTATCAACATTGACTTATCACTAATGACTATGACAATGATGAAAATCTTTTCACTGTTGTCATCATCATCAGTTATCAGTCATCGTCATTTTTTAGTCATTATGCTTTTTTTATAGACATCCAAATTCTCCAAAATTACTCCTGTTCCCTTGGCCACACAGGTCAATGGTTCTTCAACTATAGTACAGGGAACACCGATCGATTGGGTAATTAATTCCGCAAAATTTCGCAAGAGCGCCCCTCCACCAGATAAAACCATGCCTTTATCCATGATATCGGCTGATAATTCGGGCGGCGTTTCTCTTAAAACCGCTTTAATCACCTGAATAATTTCTGATAGGATGTCAGAGATTGCCTCACAAATTTCGTTGCCCGAGACCTTAATGTTTCTTGGTAAACCTAAAACTAAATCTCGGCCTCGAATCTCAATTTTTTTATCTTCTTTTTCCGGCAGAGCAGTGGCAATTTTTATTTTTATTTCTTCAGCCGTCTGCTCGCCAATGGCTAAATTATATTTTTTCTTCATATAATCAGAAATAGCTAAATCCATTTTGTCACCAGCCACTCTCAGCGAGTGGCAGGTGACAATTCCGCCTAAAGAAATCACCGCCACTTCTGAAGTTCCGCCGCCAACATCCACAATCATATTGCCCGAGCAAGAATTAATGGGAATACCGGCACCAATGGCAGCTAAAATGGGTTCCTTAGCCAAATAAACTGCCTTGGCTCCGGCATTCATTCCGGCTTCAATCACTGCTCTCCTTTCAGTAGAGGTAATACCAGCCGGTACTCCAATCATCAATTCCGGCTTAAAAAAACGAAAGCGACCGGAAACTTTATCAATGAAATATTTAAGCATGGTCTGGGTAACTTGAAAATCGGCAATTACTCCATCTTTGAGAGGACGATAAATTCTAATGGTGTCAGGGGTCCGACCAAGCATCTCTTTGGCTGTTTCGCCTACGGCTAAAATTTTGTTTTCGGCCAGGGAAACGGCCACCACCGAAGGCTCCTGTAAAACCACTCCTTTTTGAGGAATAAAAACAACCGAATTACATGTTCCGAGATCAATGCCTATTTTCATGATATTTTAAGTATAAACAAAATATTGAAATTTTGCAAATTTATTTTAGAACATCCATTTCAATGTTGACGTCCGACGTTAACATAATTTAACCAATACCATTTCACTTATATTTTATGATTTGATACACATAAATATTTTCCAATTAACATAGAAACCCAAAATGAAAGTAATGAAAGTAATCAATTCTAAAGGTCTGTTTTTAAATAATTCTTCTTTGACTTTTTGTATTAAAATAACACATTCATTGTCGCTTTTTTGATAGGTAATTTTATTTAGCATTTTGAAAATGACTTCAGGCTTTAAATATTGTTTAGCATTGGCTAAAAGCCTCAATCTCTCCTAAAAAATGATGGAGAATAACGAGGTGGAGCTGAGAAAAAGATATGAAAATGGCCTTGGTCAATCTCTATGTCAATAACTCAATCATGGTAAAGAGATATTCTCTGAATTGTTCTCTTTGGTGTGTTGCTCAATGGTTAATTCCTTGAAGATATCTCTTTAATATTTGGGACAAAAAACAAGGTGGTAGTAGATGGTATAATAACTATGAGCAATAGTCTGATATCTCTTTTTTGGTATTAGATATTCAGGATACCATGTTCTGAAAATTTGCTGTGGCCCTGATGTAGCCCTGAGTAGGGAGATTCAGGGAAATCTTTTTATAGTATTATACAAGACTAAAATCGTGTCAAATCATTAGAAGTAAAATAAGGTTAATTTTTTAACTAACTTAATTGACCTTTATCTCATTTTACTCCCAATATTTCGGTGTCATTTTATATTGCAGAACCAATACCCTTTCGATGTCATTTTACATTACCCAAGTCGATACCTTGAATTACGAAATAGATAGTGTAAAATAATATTGGTAGGTAATGGATGTTTGGCTAATTACATCTACTTGCTTATCAACTTTTAATTTGTTCGTAGATTCTGCAATTCCCTATTGATAATTAAATTTGGAATATCCAAAGGAGTTTTTGAATTATCCATGTTTGGCTAATGAAAAGAAGAAGAAATAAAAATTTGTCAAAATTTCTAATTTTTAATTTCTAAATAAATTCCAATGATTAAAATCCAAAAATTCAAAATTATAGTCATTGACATAAATTGACATAAATAGTCTCTCTATCTGCGTTTTTCCGTGTAGCTATCCACGTGTTTCCGCGAGGCTCTTTGCGGATCTACGCAGTCTTCAACGCAGATTTACGTGGATTATGCAATAAAATTTCTGTCAGATACTATAGATCCCATTAAATCAGTATTTAAATTCATATGAAAAATTTATTTGAAAGACAAAATTCAGCTTTTTCCCAAGAAGAATTGAAAGGAGAATTTCGAAAAGAAATCGCAAGAGATCAAGAGAAGCTTTTTTTAATCATCTCAAAAGCAAGAGCTTCAAGAAATTTAGAAGAAAGAGAGATTTATCGAGAAAGATTAAGAGAGAAGATAAGAATGGGAAAAGTAAATAGAGAGTGTTTAAATTTTCTGATTAAAGAATTGAATATAGAGGAAGAATATCCGGGAAAATTCGGGGTTTTATACACTAAAGAAATAGTAGATTTCTTAATTCCTAGGAAGATTGAAAAAGGTTTAGAAATAGAGAGAGAAGAGCCATCAAATCTTTTTAAAGTAGGAGAAGTTTTAGTTCCACCTGATCCTGAAAAGTCTATAATAGAGAGAGGAGAAGAATCGTTTTTAGAGAAGAAAAGTATTCCAAGAATAGAAATATTGACTCAACTTTTAGAGGAAAATGGTATACCAACTAATAGATATTTTTGTATAGAAGGAGTGGTAAATAAAGAAATGATGCGGAAGCAAAGTTATCGGATGTTTATTATTCCACCCTTAGAAAAGATGCTTTTGGTTTGCAATGAAGAGGATAATGCTACTTTTGTGATTAATAAAGTAGAATCCCCTGAACTTTTTGACAAAGTGTCTTTGGAAGAATATTATTCAAGAACAAAAAATCAATTAATATTTTATTGCTCACTCCGAAAAAGTCAATTAAAGGCATTAAAAAAGACTGGAATAGTAGAGCAGATTGATTGGAGTAGTAATGTAGGTGTATGGGAAGAGAAAATTTTGGATGTTTTAACCAAACCAGTAAACCCAAAATTAAAAAGTATTTCAACTGCAGAAATTTGTGAACTAATAAGAGAAAAAGTAAGAGAAAAAGTAAGAGAAAAAGCAGAATTCCTATCTTTTGAAGAGGCAAAAAAAATAGTTAAGACATTGAATATAATGAGTCAAAAAGAATATTTTCGAAGATATAAGGAAGGTAAAGGACTTCCAAG
>JASEJL010000009.1:0-16689 GCA_030016465.1 Patescibacteria group bacterium
CCTTTTCTGAATTGTCATATTGCTTACACCTTATTCTAATTATTCTAAAATAATCAAAAGTGTAAACAATGCTGCTATTTCTTACAGTATGTAAATGTAAATGCGATATGAACTCAAGTAATGAGTTCAATGAGGATATCGGATATCGGATATCCCTTAGAAATCACTAATAATAAAAACAGCCTTGCCAACTTTAAAGTTGGCAAGGGCAAAGGAGAAAATTCTCTTTTTTTTCATCTCGTTGTTCACCTTCTTACAATGGAAAAACTGTCTTTTATTGCACCCCTTTATTCACTTCTTTCGCTTAAAACCACTTCAATATTTTTTTCTTGGTTATTTCGCAAAATTTTTAAAACCACTTTATCACCAGGGTTATAACGCATGATGATTTTAGCTAAGGTATTTTCGGTGGTAATTTTTTCTTTATTGAATTCTAAAATTATATCTCCTTCTCGCAAATTTGCTTTTTCGGCTGGCGAGCCGGGAAAAATGGCTGGCTCGCCTAACTTGTCTTTTACAATCCAGGCTCCATAATTTATGGGTAAATTATTTTCTTCTTGAATTTTTTCATTAATTAAAATATACCTTACCCCTAAAAATGGATAAACAATTTTGCCTAAGGTTTTAACCTGCTCAATATCATGTTTAGCTTTATTAATAGGAATAGCAAAACCAATATTCTGGGCTTCCAAAACCATAGCAGTATTTATCCCCATCACTTCTCCTTTTAAATTCAAAAGGGGACCGCCAGAGTTTCCTTTATTAATAGCAGCATCGGTCTGAATTACATCTTCAATCGTTTCCACCAATCCCCCACCTGAAGCAGTAATGGTTCTTCCTAATCCAGAAATTACCCCAACTGAAACCGAATTTCTGAATTCTCCCAAAACATTACCAATAGCAATGACTGTCTGGCCAATTTGTAAAATATCTGAGTCACCAAGTTTGACAGTGGGAAAAGAAACTAGAGTAGATTTTCCTTGATCATCAACTATTTTTTCTTGTTCAATTTTAATAATGGCTATATCCTGAAGTAAATCTCTGGCTAAAACTTTGGCTGGAAACTTTCTGCCATCCAAAGTAAAAACAGTATAATCGGCTTCTTTATCTAAAACAACGTGTTTATTAGTTAAAATCATCCCATCTTCAGAAACAATAAAACCGGTCCCACCGCCAATTTCCTTTTTTTCAATTTTTTCTCGGTACTCAGGAAATCGAAAAGGAAATTCTTTAAACGGAGAAATCCAATATTCTTCTAAAATTTTAATATCTTTAGTGATAACAATACTAACTACGGCCGGTGAAACTTCTTTAACTACCTGAATAATCTTCTCTTCCTGGATAGTCTGGGGCTGATATTCTTTGACTATTTCCTCTTCTTTTTCCTTTTCTTTGATAATTTCTTTTTCAATTATTTTCGACTTGAGAATTTCGATATTCAATTTTAAGAGGTAATTTCCGGTAATCAACCCGCTTATTCCGCCAACAACAAAAGCAATTAGAATGACAAAAAATATATTAAAAATTCGGCTCTGCCAAAACTTAGGTGCCTTTAATTTTGGATATTCAAATTTTGGTAACTCATAAATCGCCATAATTTTTGATAAAGGAAATTAGCTCCTTTTTTCTTTTTTCCATTAATTTTTTTGTTTTGGCTTCAACCACTAATCGCAAAAGGTTCTCAGTTCCTGAAGACCGGGCTAAAAACCACCAATCTTTAAAGTCAATTCTCAAGCCATCAATCTCTAAAACTTTTCCATCTCGGTTAAATTTCTCTTCCAAGATTTTTAAAATTTTCTTTTTGTCTTTAACTTTAAAGTTGATTTCTCCGGAATGAAAATATTTTTTCAGTGGTTTAATAAAAAAAGACAGGTTTTTTTTGGTCTGAGAAATTACTTCTAAAATTTTCAATAAAACAAATAGCGGGGCTTCGGAAAAGTAATCTTTCTTTGTGTAATAATGACCGGAGAATTCTCCGGCGAAAAAAATATTTTCTTTTCTCATTTTTTCTTTAATGAAAGAGTGACCGATTTTCCAGACCACTGCTTTCCCTCCACCTTTTTTTATCACTTCTTCAACAATCTTACTGGACCGAATATCATATAAGATTTTAGCTCCCGGATTTATTTTTAAAATTAAATTGACCAAAAAAGCGGTAATTAAATCTCCGGAAATTACCTCTCCTTTTTCGTCAACAAAAATAACTCTGTCTCCATCTCCGTCAAAAGCCACTCCTAAATTAGCTTTTTTATTTTTAACTTCTTTTTGCAAGTAACTCAAATTTTCTTTAATTAACGGGTCAGGAAGATGGTTGGGAAAATTTCCGTCTAATTTTTCAAAGAGAGAATAAATTTGAATTGGTAATTTCTTCTTAAGCTCGGGGGTTAAAATTCCAGGTACGGCATTGGCAGTATCAATAACAATTTTTAATTTTCTAAAATTTCTGAGATCAAAATCTTTAAGATTGAATTCGAGATAGTCTTTTAAAACTTTCTTTTTTATTATCTTGCCAGGTTTCGTAATTACATTGCCGAGTTTCCTAGTAAGTTTTTGAATTTTTTTTAGACCAGTTTTTTTATTGATGGAAATGGCTTTTTCTCTCACCAATTTAAAGCCATTAAATTCTTTTCCTAAATGAGAGGCAGTGATCATTATTCCGCCATCGAAATTATAATGAGCACAAGTCCAATAAAGCATCGGAGTGGTGGAAAGTCCAATATCAATAACCTTAGCTCCTTGGTTAGTCAAACCCTTGATTAAACTTTTAAAAAGAGTTGGTGAGGAAAGACGATTATCTCTACCGACCACAACATTTGGTCTCGGTTTTTTTAGAAATTTTACAAATGCTCGACCAATAAGATAAGCTGAATCTTCATTAATTGTTGAGGGAAAAATTCCTCTGATATCGTAAGCACGGAAAATATCAGGGTTAATCTTGATTTCCATATACATATATTATATGATATTCTCATGAGCTTTTCAATCGGTATTGTCGGGCTGCCTAATGTTGGCAAATCCACATTATTTAAAGCCTTAACCAAAAAACCAGTTGATATAGGGCCTTATCCTTTTACCACTATCCACCCCAATGTTGGGGTAGTTCAGGTTCCTGATGAAAGATTAGAAAAAATTGCTGAAATAATAAAACCGGAAAAAGTCACTCCCACTATTATTGAATTTATTGATATTGCTGGATTAATCAAAAATTCCCACAAAGGCGAAGGTCTGGGTAATCAGTTTTTGGCTCAGATCAGAAATTGCGATGCCATTTTGGAAGTGGTCAGGGCTTTTGAAGATCCGAAAGTTGAGAATGTTTTGGGAGAAATTAATCCCGAAAAAGAAAGTGAAATCATTAAAACAGAACTCTTAATGAAAGATTTGGAAACTTTAGAGGGTTTACTTTCTAAATTGGCAAAAGATTTCAAAAAGGACAAGAAAGCAGCAAAAAAATTTGAACTTTTAAAAAAAATTAAAGATAACTTAGCTCAAGGGAAGTTAATTTCTGAAATTAATTTAAGCGATGAAGAAAAACTAGAAATTAAAGAATACCAGCTTTTAACCCAAAAACCGATTTTATATCTCCTTAACACTAATGGAAAATGTTCATTACCCGGTGTTGAACATTTGAAGATGAATCTAAAAGAGGAAGAGGAAATTTCTGAATTTTCAGAAGCCGAAAGAAAAGAGTTTCAAATAACCTCAAGGCTTGACCAATTAATTTTAAGCTGTTACAATATCCTTGATTTAATTACTTTTTTTACGGTGGCTGGGGGCAAAGAAACCCGAGCCTGGACTTTAAAAAAAGGACTAAAAGCTCCAGATGCCGGCGGAGTAGTTCATACTGATTTTAAGGAAAAATTTATTCGGGCCGAAGTTGTTAACTGGCAAAAATTAGTTGAGGCCGGCAACTGGCTAAAAGCTCGGGAAAAAGGTTTGATCAAAACGGTTGGGAAAGATTATGTGGTAGAAGATGGTGACGTAATAGAATTTAAAGTATGATGAAGTTTGCGCTGTTTCGGAATTTTGCCTTCATCACCACCTTCAGTCGGCTTGCTGAACTCGATTGAACTCGATGTATGAGGTATTATGAATTAACCATCAATACTAAAGAAGCAGACTCCCTTTTGGAAAAGGTGGTTTCTTATCTTCCCGGCCCGGTCTTAAAAGAACAAAAAAATCCTTCTTTTCTGGCCTTGGAGTTTTATGCAGAACCCGAAAAAATTCAAGAGTTGGAAAAAAAACTCAAAGCCGATTCTTTAAGGTATTTAATTTTGGTCAAATCCCCCACTGCTCTTAGAGAAAAGGTGAAGGAAAAGTCCACCATTGCTAGAAAAAAAGTGATGGGGAAAAAGGTCGAATTAGAAGAAATAGAAAAAAAATTAGAAGAAATCCTCAACGAATAGATTAAAGATTTAAGTTGTAAGATTTAACTTTTTAATTCCTGAATCCGAATTTGCAACTTTTATCTTAAATCTTTAATCTTAAATCTGATGAACTTAAACAAAGTTATTTTAATTGGTAGGCTAACTCGTGACCCGGAGATACGTTCTTTGCCTTCCGGTCAGCCGATTTGCTCTTTTGGATTAGCCACCAACCGGGTTTTTGTTGATAAATCAGGTCAAAAACAAGAACAAACCGAATTTCACAACATTGTCCTTTTTGGAAAATTGGCAGAAATTGCTTCTCAGTATTTAAAAAGAGGTTCTCTGGCAATGATTGAAGGAAGAATCAGAACCAGAAATTGGCAGGATCAATCAGGCAATCAAAGATCCAGAACCGAGATTGTCGCCGAGAGAATGCAGCTAGGTCCTCGGGCCGCCGGCAGAGTCGTGCCGCTAGCAGAACCGGAAGAACAAATACCATCTCAAGAAGAAATTCCCATTATTGAAGAAAACGAAGATGAGATTGATGTAAAAAACATTCCTTTTTAAATTCGAAATTTATCAATTATTTAATCAATGAATTGGGAATTAACGAATTAATTCTTTAATCCGTTAATATGTTAATTGAATAATTTTATAATTTAAATAAAAAATGGCTTGTTATTTTTGCCAACGTAACATCAAGGAAATTGATTTTAAAGAAACGGAATTACTCTGGAGGTTTCTTTCTGGTTTGGCTAAAATCAGGGCAAAAAAAAGAACCGGCGTCTGTAGTACTCATCAAAGGAAGTTAGCTAAAGCCATCAAAAGAGCACGTCACCTTGGGTTATTTCCTCATACTATTAAATAGGGTTTTTTTAATTTTTCCTTCTATCTCCGGATTTTCTTTCAAAAAGGTTTTACTTGCTTCCATTCCCTGACCCAATTTAATATTTTCAAATTGAAACCAGCTGCCGGCTTTTTTTATTATTTCTAATTTCAGGCCGGTATTGATAAGATCAGTTAATTTGGAAATTCCCTCATTATAATAAATATCAAATTCAGTCGTTTTAAAGGGAACGGCCACTTTGTTTTTGACAATTTTGGCTTTAATTCTATTGCCAATAATTTCCTCGCCCTTTTTTATCTGGGCCATCCGGCGCAAATCAATTCTGACTGAGGCGTAAAATTTTAGAGCCAGGCCTCCAGGTGTTGTTTCGGGGTTGCCAAATAAAACTCCGATTTTCATTCGGGTTTGATTAAGAAAGATCACTACAGTTTTTGTCTTGGCAATAATCCCAGAAAGCTTTCTCAGGCACTGGCTCATTAAACGGGCCTGCAATCCGAGTTGGAATTCACCCATTTCACCGTCAATTTCCGCCTGAGGAACTAAAGCTGCTACTGAATCAACAACAATAACATCAACCTCGCCTGATCTAACTAAGGTTTCAACGATTTGTAAAGCCTGTTCGCCAGAATCCGGCTGAGAAATTAATAAATCATCAACATTGACTCCAATTCTCTTTGCCCAATCAGGGTCCAGAGCATGTTCAGCATCAATAAAAGCACCAACTCCACCTTGCTTTTGAGCTTCCGCTAAAATGTGTAATGCCAAAGAGGTTTTTCCAGAACCTTCCGGACCATAAATCTCAATTACTCTTCCCCGAGGGACACCACCAACACCTAAAGCCATATCCAAAGAAATAGAACCGGTTGGAACAACATCAACATTGGCCGGTCTGGTTTCTCTTAATTTCATTATCGCTCCCTCACCAAATCGTTGTTTAATCTCATCCACCGCTTCTTGTAGGTCATCTTTTTTAATTTTCTCCGGTTTTTTTCCCATTTTCTTAAAGTTTTTACTTATAGTTTTTTCTTAGAGTTTTTACTTTTTTTAAAAATATCATCCTTAATAAAAACTGTCAACTACAAACCACCATATCTCATTAATTCACGATCGTGAAATAATGAGATACATTTAGTTTAATTTAAAATGTTTTCGTAGCCAATCATCTTCTCCAATGTCTTCACAAACAATTAACCTCAGTTCTCTATTAGATAAACCAAAAAATTCTCTTAGAAGTTCTATTTCATCTCGACAATCGAAAGGAAAAATCCAGACACTTTTTTGAAAAGGATAAAAACCTAATTCCTTCAATTTTCCTCGGAAGGCATCTCGCCAAATTCTCTTGAGTTCGGAAATATCAAAAAAGATTATCCGCCATTTTCCATCCCATTTTTTAGGTCTTTTGATTTGCAAACTGTCTATCTGAAGCCAACCAGCTTTCTTTTTCCCTTTTTCAGTCAGAAAGATGTGAATATCGTAATTTCTTCTGATCATCTTGAGACAACCTTCTTTACGCAGTCTGTAAAAAACATTGGAGAGTCTCTGTCTTTTATATTTTTTCCATTTTGGAAACTGCTTCAAGAGATTTAAAACAAAATAAGGCGAACTGGCAGCAACGTATACCATTCCCATTACTGCCAATCTTAAAAGGATATCCTTTACAATCTCCGATTTCGGTTTTCGAAAATAATATTTATATTTTCCCAACCCCATCTTTAACAATTATATCTCATTAATTCACGATCGTGAGATAATGAGATATTGGAGGTGATTGAAATTTACAGTTTTGAAAAAATTTTAGATTTTTTGCCAGCCTTCACTTTCAGGGTGGGTGGATGAGTTATGGCTATAGTCTTCGTTTTCTTCAGCGGATTTGATATAAACCTCTCTTGGTTTGGCACCCTCTCCTGGTCCCACCACTCCTCTTTCTTCCATGATATCAATTAATCTGGCTGCCCGGGCATAACCAATTCTTAATTTTCTTTGCAACAGAGAAGCCGAGGCCTTTCTGGCTTCAATAACTACTCTTTTGGCTTCTTCGTACAAAGGGTCTTGCCCGTTTTCAAATCCAATTTCCCTGGATAAACCTCCTCCTCCCACTAAAATTTCCTCAGTTAAGGGAAAGGTTTGGGAGGGTAAAGAAATCCCTCCTGCTGCACCAAATTTTTGTGTAGAGGTTGATTTTAGCCAATTGACCACTCTTTTGATCTCTTTTTCAGTCACATAAGCACTTTGAATTCTTTTTGGTTTAACAATTTCGGCTGAAACAAAAAGCATATCTCCCAAGCCCAAAAGTTTTTCAGCACCAGCCATATCTAAAACGGTTCTCGAGTCAACTTGGGAGGCAACCTGAAAGGTAACTCGAGAAGTAATATTGGCCTTGATTAAACCAGTAATCACTTCCACTGAGGGTCTTTGAGTAGCCACCACTAAATGAATCCCGACCGCTCTAGCCATTTGGGCTAACCTGACAATCCCGGCTTCCACCTCCCTTCCTCGACTAGCCATTAAATCAGCTAGCTCGTCAATAATTAAAACAATATAAGGTAAAGGCGTTTTTTCAAGTCTTAAAGCTTTTTCATTGTAACTGTTAAAGTCTCTTGCGCCCAAACTGGATAAAATATCAAATCTTCTTTCCATCTCAACGATCAACCATTTTAAAACATTAATCGTTTTTTGGCCATCAAAAATAACCGGTGACAAAAGATGAGGCAATTCATTATAAATTGAAAATTCAACTCTTTTGGGGTCAATTAAAATAAATCTCAGAATTTCCGGAGAGTTACGATAAAGCAAAGAAAGAATTAAACCATTCAAAAAAATAGTATTATGGTTAACAAAACCATTCCCGACAAAAGAATCTGAGCCAGGAACAAAAAAGTCATAGCCAACTCCAGAAGTTCGCTCTATCTTTTTTACTCTATCCCAATAAAAATTTCTTTGGGAAATTTTCGACAGGTCCATTCGCAAAAACGAATGGGAGGACGTGGAGAGGAGGTTGTAATTTAATTCCTGATATTCTGGTTTTTGAGAAATAGATTGATAAAAATTTAAAATTTTCTTTAAACTTTGATAGCCAGGTGTTCTAAACCCTGAGTTATAACTCTTTAAAGAACTAAAGGCGTATTTGGAAACTAAAATCCCCGATTGATAGCTCCATCCACGATTAATTAAGTAAACAAAACGATTAAAGTATTTTTGAGTAATCTTTTTGAGTAAAGAAGAAATATGAGGAATTAAGTCAATATTAGAATTTGAAGACAATTTGAAGAATTGTTCGGCTTTTTTATATTTTTCTTTTCTGATAAAGCCAATTTCTTTAATGAGTTTCCGCGCATCGTCTCCATAGATAGAAATTTTATAATATTCATTGTTGGCATATTTTTTTACTTTCTTGATTGAAAGCGAAGAAACGATACCAAAATTCAAAAGCATAATATGCACTTGAGAAGCTAGTTTTTTACTGCTAATGCAAAGCTCTATTGAATTTTTTCCTACATATCCATCATTATCAAAAATAGCTTTTAAATAAGCGGCGACTATTTCTTTAGGAGCTTCCCTAATTGCCCGAGGCATTTCTTTCTGGGATGACTTAACAGATTCCATTCCTAAATAAGTGAGGAATTCTTTCAAGTGGATACTCTCTATTATTATATCTTTGACTTTATTATTTGAATTAGAACCAGTCTTTTTCTCAATAAATTGAGTGATTCCAAAAAGTTTTTTGAGAAGTTTTTTATATAAAGAAAGTAGTTTTGGATTGGCCTGACTGTAAACTACTCGATGAGTTCTTCTTCTTTTTATTGAAAGATCTCCATTGGCAGTTAGCAGTCCTAAGAACTGAGCCAACTGAGGAGTCATTTTTGAAGGGAAGAAAATCTTTCTATGATAAATTTTAATCTTGCTTGGTTTAAAATTAAAAAGATCAATTTTGTTACCAAATAGAGCCGGACCACGACTAATTGCTACATAGTCGCCTTTTTTAATTAAAGAAGCTGGCTTCCACTCCTCAGAGCCATCTTCTCCCATTGTCCAAAGAGGATGTTCAGCAGTTGCCTCAATTTGATAACCTCGACTGGTGGATAATTTATAAAATTGACAAATCCCGTTGTTATAGCTTTTAGCTGTCTCTTCAATTCCGTCTCTAGTGACAAGTTTGATTTTAAAATCGACTTCGCTATTTAAAGGAAGAGGACAAAGCTCTCCAAAAGTCAACATTCCTTTTTCAGTAAAGATAAAAGTATCTACCCCAACAGTTTTTCCCGTTCCGGTTGAGCCGGCTACCAGTAAATGGGGCATCCGAGCCAAATCGGCATAGACAGGATTTCCCAAAACATCTCTTCCTAAAACGAAGGTTAGATTAGAAATTGATTGTTGAAATTGAGGGAAAGAAATCAAATCTCTTAATCTTACCTGGGCTCTAATTTTATTTGGGATTTCAATGCCAACCAAAGATTTGCCAGGTATCGGCGCCTCTATCCGGATGGGATGGCTGGCTAAAGCTAAAGCCAGGTCATTAGAAAGAGCAGTAATTTTTGATAATTTTATGCCCTCGGCCGGCTTTAAAGTATACTGAGTAACTGTTGGTCCAACATTTATTTCCGACATCTCAACCGAAATCCCAAAATTCTCCAGGGTTTTTTTAATAATGGCCGCGTTGGTTCTGATATCGCCGGCTGTTGGTTTTTCTCTTTCCGAATCTAACAATTCCAAAGCCGGTGGCTGATATTCCTCCCCCACCACTTTGGATAGTGGGGGAGAAATTGGTTGAGTTTTTAATTCTAAAGAAGGTTCCTGAATTGTCTTAGCTTCTTTCTCAAAAGTGATGGAGGGCTCAACTTCCTTTATTTTGAAAGAGGGTTCGCCCACCACTTTTCTGAACATTCGCCTCACTAGAGGTTGTTTTTCCTCTTTTTTTTCAAGTCTTCTTTCTTTTTCTAAAAAACTGGTAGGTTGTTTTAATAAGTGCCAGAAAATTAAACTAGAAATTAAAATTAGGCCGGCAAAAATAATCTGACTGACCCAGAAGCCAAAAAACTGAAAAAATGGTTTGGCAATTAAATAACCCAGCCACCCTCCTTCTTTAAGGTTTAAGTTTAAAGTGCCAAGAATGCCGCTGATTGCCAAAATTACGAGAAAAATTGCTAAAATTTCGGCAAAGAAAAATTTTTTATATTTTGTTAAAAAAAAGGCCAGACCTGAAAGAACCAATATCAAGGGCAAAAGAAAAACTGTTTTACCAATTAAAAAATGGATGGTGAAAAAGATAAATTGTCCTGCCTTACCCGCCTCGTTAAAAAAACTCAGAGTAATAATTATTGCCAGCAAAAAAACTGTCACTCCAGCAATCTTTTTTTTGATTTCTTCAGGTAAAACAAACTTGCTGGGTTTTTTTTCTTTAATTTTTTTATTCTTCTTCATATTTAGGGTGGAGTGGGTGGGTCGTAGTCTTTTTTTCATCTCTCTTTTATTTTAACACAAAATACTTATAGATACTTGCAGTCTTTGACTGCGAAAAATTCATAGAAATTAACCTGCCACCTTTTTATTCTTCCTCCCTAAATCTTAGGAGAAAAAGATAAGGGGTTAATATCGCGAACAAAGCGAGCAAATCTCTATAAGTTTCTATAAATATCAATTAGTCTTTTTAAAACCTGTCCCGGCAGGAATTAGTTTTCCAATAATTACATTCTCTTTAAGTCCACGGAGTTTATCTTCCTTTCCTTCAATGGCAGCTTTAATTAAAACTCGCGAGGTTTCTTGAAAAGAGGCGGCTGACAAAAAAGAGTCGGTAGTCAAGGCCACTCGGGAAATCCCCAGTAAAATGGGAACTCCCTTAGCCAGTTTTTTATTTTCTTTTTTTAAAGACATATTTTCTTCCAAGAATTTTGCTCTTTCAACCACCTCGTTGGGCGTGAAATTAGAATCACCGGCTTCCTTGATTCTTACTCTGGAAAACATCTGGCGAATTATCACCTCTAAATGTTTATCATGAATTTGGGCTCCCTGAGAGACATAGATTTTCTGGATTTCTTTAATCATGTAGCGCCAGGTATTTTCCAATCTGGTCAATTTAAAAAGTTCCTTTAGGTCTAAATTTCCCTCGCAAAGAGGTTGACCTTTCTTAACTTTTTCACCCTTTTTTACCCAAATAGCCGCCGACGCCGGAATTTGATATTCAAGAATTTCTGTTTTAGGTTTTGTATTTTGCTTAGCCCGTAGCATCCCGGAGGAATTACGTTGAGAGGCTTCAGATTTTATTCTTATGGTTTTTTTGGGAGTAATTTCAACTACGGTTCCATCAACTTCGGCTATTACCGCCTTGCCAGCCGGAGTCCGAGCTTCAAAAATTTCCTGAACTCTAGGCAAACCAAAAGTAATATCGCCACCACCAGCTACTCCACCGGTGTGAAAAGTCCTCATTGTTAATTGCGTCCCTGGTTCGCCGATAGCCTGGGCTGCCACAATTCCGACGGCTTCTCCGATACCAACTAACTTATTATATCCCAAATCCCAGCCATAACATTTTTGACAGACCCCTCTCAAACTCTGACAGGTTAAAGGAGAACGAATTTTAACTTTTTCAATTTGTTTTTTAATTATTTTTTCTCCATTCTTCCAATCAATGAGTTCTCCTTTCTTTAAAACACCCTGGATATCTTCTAAAGAAATGCGGCCGACAATTTTTTCAAAAAAATTCTGGCCAATCTCATCAGCATCCGATCTGAAAACCTCAATTCCCTGCTGAGTCTTACAATCTTCTTCGGAAATCACCACCTCGTGAGCAACGTCAACTAATCTGCGGGTTAAATAACCAGCCGTGGCAGTTCTTAAAGCGGTGTCAGCCGTTCCTTTTCTAGCGCCATGAGTGGAAATAAAGTATTCCAAAACATCAAATCCTTCTTTGTAAGAATTCTTGACTGGCAACTCAATAATTTGACCCAGAGGATTAATCACTAAACCTTTCATCCCGGTCATCTGAACCGGTTGGTCCCAGCTTCCTCTGGCGCCAGCATCAATAATTTGAAAAACCGGACCATCCTTAGGCAAAGTTTTGGAAACTTGCGCCTCAACCTCGCTTTTTGCCCTTGTCCAAACACTAATCACTTTAGCCCGCTTTTCTTCATTTGAAAGAAACCCTTTTTTAAAATGTTCTCCAATTTTTTCAATTTCTTTTTCAGCTCTTTCTAAAATTCTTTTTTTCTCAGAAGGAACAATTAAATCATCTATTCCCCAAGATATCCCGGCCAGAGTGCTATACTCAAATCCCAGTTCCTTGATTTTGTCCAGGGTTTCTTCCTGAACTTGAAGGCTATATTTTTCAATAATTTCGGCCACAATTTCTTCTAAATCCTTAACCCGAATTTGTTTATTCTGAAAAGGAAAATTATTTGGCAAAGCCTGATTAAATAAGATTCTCCCCACACTCGTTTCAATCGAACCCATTGGTTTAGTCTGTCTAATTTGAATTTTGGCTCGTAAGTCAATATCACCGAATTCATAAGCTAATATTGCTTCGGTGAACGAACCAAATATCTTGCCCTCACCCTTAACGCCTTCAATAATTCTAGTCAGCCAATAGCAGCCAAGAACAATATCCTGATAAAGAGTGACGATAGGAGTGCCGGTGGCTGGTTTCAAGAGGTTCAAACTGGCTAACATTCTTTCTCTACTCTCTTTTTGAGCTAGATCGGATAGGGGTAAATAGACTGCCATTTGGTCACCATCAAAATCGGCATTAAAAGCCCGACAAATCATGGGATGAATTCGAATTGACTCGCCCTCAATCAGTATCGGATAGAAGGCGCTAATGCTTAGACGGTGTAGGGTCGGGGCCCGATTGAGCAAAACTAGCTTTTCTTTAACCACCTCTTCCAGGCTTGCCCAGACTTCGTCAGTTTCCTCTTCGATTATCCGCGAGGCGGCCCGGACATTATAGGCCAATTCTTTTTCCAGAATTTTTTTAATGACAAAAGGTTTAAAAAGCTCCAGAGCCATTCTTTTGGGAATGCCCACCTGGTTAATTTTCAATTCCGGTCCAACCACAATCACCGATCTACCAGAATAATCAACTCTTTTACCCAGAAGATTCTGCCTGAATCTGCCCTGTTTGCCCTTTAACATATCAGCTAAGGACTTTAGAGGTCTTCTTCCACCGGTTGTTGCCTGAGTCATTATTCCCTTTCTCATACCATTGTCAATCAAAGCATCCACCGCTTCCTGCAACATTCTTTTTTCATTTCTGATAATCACCTCGGGCGCATTAATCTCCAATAAATATTTTAGACGATTATTCCTGTTGATTACCCGGCGATATAAATCATTTAAATCAGAGGAGGCATATCGGCCACCATCTAATTGAACCATTGGCCGTAAATCCGGTGGTAAAACCGGTAAAATAGTCAAAAACATCCATTCCGGCCTGACCCCTGCGCGCAACATTCCCTGAAATAATTTCAATCTTCTTAAAATTTTTCTTTTTGCCTCGGGAGCTGACTCTTCCAGATCCTTTTTCATTTTTTCAATCTCCTTTTTCAAATCAATTTTTTCAAAAATTTTTCTCAAGGTCTCGGCTCCGGTTCCGGCTTCAAAAACTTCTCCATATTTCAAAGACAAATCATGATACTCTATCTCAGATAAAACCTTTAGAGGTTTGATTAGCAAGACCTCCTCTTTAGCTTTATTCCTAGCCATCTCCAACTCATTTATCTTTGACTTTTTAAGTTTTGAGTTTTGAGTTTTAGATTTAGATTTTAAGTTTTGACTTTTGAGTTTTGAATTGTATTCTTTCTCAATTTCTGCCAGGGCTTTCTTTTTTGCTTCTTCGTTAACACTGGTCACAATATAGGCAGCAAAATAAATTACCCTTTCCAATTGCTGCATTGGCAAATCTAAAATCATTCCCATTCTTGAAGGAACTCCTCTTAAAAACCAGATGTGGGAACAGGGACTTGCTAATTTAATATGACCCATCCTTTCTCTTCTAACTTGTGTCTTGGTTACCTCTACCCCACACCGATCACAAACCACCCCTTTGTAACGAACTTTTTTATATTTTCCGCAATAACATTCATAATCTTTTTCCGGTCCAAAAATCTTCTCACAAAAAAGGCCGTCTTTTTCCGCTCGCTGAGTCCGGTAATTAATGGTTTCTGGTTTTTGTACCTCGCCTTTGGACCAACTCAAAATCTCCTCCGGCGAAGCAATTTTTATACGAATTGCTTCTAAATCTTCAACACGCATAAATTTAATTTACAATTTACGAATTTTCAATTTACTAATGAAAATTTATTTCTCCTCTTCTTTGGGTTTTTCCTTCACCTCTACTGATAACCCCAGCGATTTTAACTCTGCCACCAATAAATTAAATGAGGCTGGTACATTTGGGGGTTTTATCGGTTCTCCTTTCAAAATGGCTTCGTAAGTAGTGGCCCGGCCCGGCACATCATCAGATTTAAAAGTAAGCATTTCCTGAAGGCAATGACTAGCTCCATATCCTTCCAAGGCCCAAACCTCCATTTCACCAAATCTCTGACCGCCAAACTGGGACTTCCCACTTAAGGGCTGCTGGGTAATCAGAGAGTAAGGTCCGATACTTCTCATATGAATTTTGTCTTCCACCATATGGATTAATTTCATTATATACATATAACCTACGGTAATTTTTTCCGAAAAGGGAAGGCCGGTTCTGCCATCATACAAAGTCACTTTGCCGTCTTCAGGTAGTCCTGCCCTTTTTAATTCCTCTTTAATTTTCTTTTCAGTTGCTCCAAAAAGGGCCGGCGAAATAGCGTAATATCCCAGTTTTTTGGCTGCCCAAGCTAAATGGGCTTCCAAAATTTGACCTAAATTCATTCTGGAGACAACGCCAATGGGACTCAAAATAACATCAACCGGTCTGCCGTCTTCTAAAAAGGGCATTTCTTCTTCAGGCAAAACTTTGGAAATCACGCCTTTGTTGCCATGTCGGCCAGATAATTTATCTCCAGCCTGAATTTTCCTGATTTCGGCTACCTCAACCTCAATTCTTTTAATCACCCCTGGTTCCAGTTTGTAACCAAGCTCTCTAGAAAAAACTTTTACCCCGACCACTTTTCCCCTTTTTCCGTGTTCCATCAAAAGAGAGGTATCTTTAACTTCTCTAGCCTTCTCGCCAAAAATCACCCTTAATAATCTTTCTTCAGCCGTTAATTCGACCTCTCCCTTTGGCGAGATTTTGCCAACCAGAATACTGTTAGGTTCCACCTCAGCTCCAATTCTGACAATGCCTTCTTCGTCAAGGTCTTTTAATTTTTCTTCGGAAACATTGGGAATATCGGCAGTAGTTATTTCCGGGCCCAATTTTGTCTCCCGGACATCACAACTAAAACTCTCAATATGAATTGAGGTATAGACATCGTCCTTGACTAATCTTTCGGAAATCAAAATGGCATCTTCAAAATTACCTCCCCGCCAAGGCATGAAGGCAACTAAAACATTTTTGCCTAAAGACAAATAGCCCTGATTAATCGCTCCGCCATCAGCCAAAACTTCTCCCTTTTTCACTCTTTTTCCTTTTTTCAACCCCTTGGCCAGCTTTTGATGAAAACAGGTATATTGATTTGTCCGGACAAAGGTTCTTAAATTAAAGGTTTTTGGTTTTTGGTTTTTAGGTTTGATTGTAATATGATTAGCATCGATTGCTGTGATAATTCCATCTTCTTCAGCAATCACTTCCTGTCCTGAGTCTCTAGCCACTCTTTCTTCTAAGCCAGTCATTACCAGAGGCGGTTCGGGATTAATCAGAGGAACGGCTTGACGCTGCATATTGGAACCCATTAAGGCTCGGTTGGCATTATTATTCTGTAAAAAGGGTATTAAAGAAGTGGCAATCGATATTGATTGTTCTGGCGAAACATCAATAAAATCAATTTTATTTCTATCAGCCAGACCTGGTTCGGTCTTAATTCTGGCTTCAACTTTTTGAGGGATGATATAACCTTTTTCATCAATCGGCACCCCGCCAGCAGCAATATTATATCTCTCTTCTTCATAGGCATTTAAATAATGGATCTCAGATGTCACCCTGCCCTTTTCCACCTTAAAATAAGGAGTTTCTAAAAAGCCGTAGGGATTAACTCGGGCAAAAGTGGCCAAATGGTTAACCAATCCGATGTTAGGACCTTCTGGCGTCTGAATGGGACAAATCCGGCCGTAATGGGAAGGTTGAACATCTCTTACCTCAAAACCGGCCCTCTCTCTGGTTAAACCCCCAGGTCCGGTGGATGACAATCTTCTTTTGTGTTCCAACTCGGCCAAAGGATTTTCATTATCCATAAACTGGCTCATCTGGGAAGAGGTGAAAAATTCCTTAACCACCGCCATTACTGGTCGAGGATTAATTAACTGAATGGGAGTCAGAGTAAAAATATCCAAGGTTGACATTCGGTCTTTAATAATCCTCTCCATTCTCATTAAGCCCACTCGCAACCGATTAATCAA
>JASEJL010000009.1:16789-17986 GCA_030016465.1 Patescibacteria group bacterium
CGCTGGCCCATTCGCCAGCGTCCGACTTTTGACAAATCATAACGCTCAAAATTAAAAAACATATTCCAAATCAGCTCCCGGGCAGTGTCAGGAGTGGTCAGATCTCCTGGTCTTAAACGTTGATAAATCTCAACCAAAGCTTCGGACTGATTATGAGTCGGGTCTTTTTTTAAAGTTTCCTCAATATAGTTGATTTCACCCTTGTTAACATCCTCAAATTTCTCTTTAATATTTAAATCATTATCAATTCCGAAAGCCCGCAATAAGGCGGTGGCTGCCACTTTTCTTTTTCGGTCAATTTTTACACCAATAAAACCTGATGGTTCGGTTTCAAATTCCAGCCAGGCGCCTCGGTTAGGAATTAACTTTGCTCCAAAACATTTTCTGCCAGCTAGAGTCTGACTGGTGAAAAAAACGCCGGGCGAGCGAATTAACTGAGAAATGGGCACCCTTTCCACACCATTAACAATAAAAGTTCCCCTCTCGGTCATCAAGGGGAAATCAGTTAAAAAAACTTCCTGTTCTTTGATTTCTTTGGTTTTGAGATTGACTAATTTTGTTCTGACTCGCAAGGGTGCTTCAAAAGAATCGTTATTTTGTTTTGCCTCCAGGTCAGTTTTATATTTTGACTTTCCCAATTTAAAATCCAAAAACCAGAGTTCTAATTCTTTTTTAGTATAATCCCGGATGGGAGAAATTTCTTGAAACAATTCTTTTAAATCTCTTTGCCAGAAAAGATTCCAGTTTTCCTTTTGCAGAGCCAGAAGATAGGGCGGTTTAAGAGAAATTTTCGCCCTTCCAAAATTTTTAATTTTTATCTTGTCAGAAGAAACTGGTGGTGTGTTTTTAATTATCATATTTGTTTTATTATTATTTTATCAACCCCCTTAATTTAAAGGTTTCTAACAGGGTCACCCCGTTAGAAACCTTTGGCGAAAAAGAATTTTAGTCTGTTTTTATAGAAAGAATAATTTAAAAATACCCTAAAAAACTTCACTTGTCAAACCCTGTTTTGTTTTGTAAGACAGGGCAAGATGTAAGATGAAAACAAAGCCTTTCAGCAAATTAGGGTAAGATTGATTATTTAGTTTTTTAAATAAAGATAATCAAGCCAAAATAAAAAACAGTTTTGAAAGTTTTAAAAACCGAAATTCAAGTTTTATTATATTCCCTTTTTCAAAAAAATGTCAATAGTCC
>JASEJL010000009.1:18086-22848 GCA_030016465.1 Patescibacteria group bacterium
TCAAATCAGAAATCATTACCGCCTGCTGGTAAAAAATTAGACAAATTAGACAAATCTTATTTTTCCAGTTGCTCAGCTGGCTTCTCTTCAATGGGCGGCTCACCAGGAAGCACTCCTTCTAAAGCCGGCTTTCCGGCTCTTAAATTAGCTAAAATTTTTTTCACCTCTTCATTATCAGGATTTAATTCCTCTATCTTTTCAAATTGGGAAATTGCCTCTTTTTTCTTTCCTTCTCGATCATAAATCAATCCCAAAAAATAACGAGCATTGGAATAATTGGAATCAAGTAAGACCGCCCTTTCAAACTCCTCTTTTGCCTTGTTAAATTGCTCATTGTTGTAATAAATAAGTCCTAACTGAAAAGCCAGTCCAGTATCAAACGACGCTACCTCTTTGGTCGCTTCCAGTTTGTCAATTGCCTCTTTTATTTTTCCTTCTCTCACATAAATCATAGCTGTCAGGAAATGGGCCGGCGCGTAATCAGATTTTAACTCAATGGCCTTTTCAAAATTTTCTTGGGCTTGTCTTAAACTCTCGGCTCTTTCTTTTTGCATCTCTTGCTGATCCAACAAATCGGATTTCAAAAGATGGACCCTACCAATTTCCGTAAAAATATAAGGGCTGGTCGGCTCTAATTCTTTTGCTCGCTCATAAGAAAACAGTGCCCAATCCTCAGCCCCACCCAGAATTCCTATCATATTACGGTAAACAAAACCACGGATATTCCAGTTAGCCACATTATTTGAATCAACTTCTGTTGCCTGTTTTGCCGAATTTACTGCATCAGCTATTAAAACCTGAGCCTGGGTAGTCATTTCTTCTTGGCTTAAATCAGTTCTGGCTAAAAGCTCGTTTAATTTGAACAGGGAAATCTGAGAAAGGTCCCGCCAGTATAAATCCATTTTGGAATTCAAACCAACTGCTCGCAAAAGGTAACTTGTACTCACATCTACTTCTTTTCTTTGCCAAGCTCTTAAGCCCTGAAAATATCTTACTTCCCCAACATACTTCTGGCCGTATAAAATTGCCAGCCCTATTCCCAAAATCAAAATCAAAATCGAAAAGAAAGAAACGCCAAGGGCCTTTAAAGGAGAAGTTTGCAAATTAACCGTCTGTCTTTTTTCTTCTTCAAGCAAGGTAGTGAAAGAAACCAGTAGCCAGAATAAAAATAATAGTGAAAGATTGGCCGGATGCAAAAAAAATGCGAAAACTAAGCCGATAAACCCGGCAAATACTCCCCAAGCCAAAAATCTGTTTAAAATCTCCTGAGGGTTTTTTGTTTCTAGTCTGGCCAAAACAAATGTGAAAACCTTTTTCAAACAGACAACTGCCAGGAAAAAGAAAGCTAAAAGTCCCAAAATTCCGGTTGTGATTACCCGGTCAAAAATTTCCGAAGCGGGTTGAGAAAACCTCACCCCCCAGAAAAACGTTTGGTTAATATCTAGCGGCTTGTATTTTGACCACTCGTAAAAAAATGTTCCGGGACCCGAACCTAAAATAAGGAATTTCACTGGCAGACTTTTCAAAATCTCAAAACTTGCTCTCTGGCTTGGAGATATTTCCAAAGGAAAAGCCGGAACCCCGGGAATAGAAAATCGGAGAAAAACAAAAATCAAGGCAATAATTAATAGCCCCATCAGGAGAGTTATAAAACCCGAGTGTCTCGCTTTTTTAAAGCTAACCGCACCCAAGGCGAATAAAACGGCTGAGCCCGTCAGAAAAATCAACCAGGCGGTCTTAAAATTAATTAAAAATAGGCATAACAAAAAAGTAAAACCGAAAATTCCCAGAATAATTTTAAAAAATCTCTTGACGAAAAAAAACAAGGGCAAAACCAAAATCAACAAAAGAGAAAAGTATATTGCCAGAGAATTTACCGTGCCAATGGTGTTAAAAGAAGTATTTCTGCTGAAATCAAACGGGAAAATAAATTTTCCGAAAAGTTGGCAAAGGAAAAATACTGCTGCTAAAAAGCCGGAAAGAAAAAGGGCCAGAAAAAGAAAAGGGATTTCCTCTTTTTTAAAGAGATTGGTAATTATGAAATACAAAACAACAAAGCACAAAAGAGAAAGAAAACTTGGAGCAACTGGTAACGGCCAGCCCCAAAAACTGCCGTATCTGAAAAGAGATAAAACAACGGAAAAACCACTAATGAAAAGCAAAATTATGACCGGCAGGTTGAGAAAACTGCTATTAATCTCCAGCCTGTTGGCAATTAAAGCGCTGGCCAGCCAGCAAATCAAAGATATAAAAACCAAAATGAAAAGCAGGGCTTGTTTGTTAAATTCCAGAACATTGCTAGTCCAGGGCAAAAAGAAAAGGGGAAGCAAAAATATCAAAAAATAAATTGATATTTTAGCAATCCCTAAAAAAATTTTTGTCTCTTTAGAAATTTCCATTATCCTGTTGGAAGTTTTTTCAACTACCTTACTTCTATTATCATTATAATATGAAAAAAATGGTGTCAACTCTATTTTTCTTCTTTCCTCGGCCTTTCCCTCAGCCTCCCCAAGCCAATTTTAAACCTCTCTCATCTCTTTCATAAAACTCGGCTTTCCAAAAATCCCTTCGTCTAATTGTTTAGGGATATTTCTCAAAAACACTTGTTCTACTGAAAATTCTTTTCTTCAAATCTGTAGTATATCCAATATAAATTTGGAACAGTAATTCGTAATAGTCTTGGCATATAAATCTAATATACCATAGATTAATAGATTATTAAAGAAAAATAGAATTCATCCATTTTCTTCCAGCTTGACACTGTTATTTGAGAAAAACTATAATGAAATTGATGCTTGAAGATAAAGACATTCAAAAGTTAGAAGATGTTTTTTTAACGAAGAAACAATTTGTGGAAGTGGGAAAAGAAATCTTTGTTACAAAAGAAGAATTTTTGGATTTTAGAGAAGAAATGAAAAATGAATTTTCAAAACTTTATACTGCCATTGATGCTTATGCGAAAAGGGCTGATGCTTACTTTCAAGAAATGGTAATGTTGGCTCATAAAGTTGATAGACACGAAAAATGGATAAAACAAATCGCTGAAAAACTCGGGATAAAACTGGAATATTGATTTTTAATTGGATGTGTGTTGATGTCTAACTTCAACATTCCCTTACCTATTTTCGTTTCTTTATTTGTTTTGTTTCAAAACTAAAGTTAACACCATTTTCCTCCAGCTTGACACTGTTATTTGAAAAAAAACTATAATGAAATTGATGCTTGAAGATAAAGACATTCAAAAATTAAGCAAAGAACTAGCTACCAAGAGAGACTTGGAAAAATTTGCCACCAAGGAAGACTTAAAACAGACCCTTTCTGAACATATTGTCAAAGAAATGGAGATTTTTACCACTAAAGAAGACTTAGAAAAATTCGTCATCAAGGAAGAGTTTAGAAAGGCTATGTCAGACCTGCAGTCTTCAATTAACGGTTATGCTAAAAAAGTCGACACCTATGCCCAAGAAACGATAATGTTAGTTCACAAGGTCGACCGCCATGAGAAGTGACTTCATCAACTCGCTGAAAAAATAGGACTAAAGTTAGAATATTAACTAACGATTTTAATTTGGTTTTGAAATAGCTTCTCGAGAAGCTCTTTTTTATTACTCCGCAAAAACAGATAACTGATTTCGGGTGTCGTTTAAATTGGGCAGGTGGATGTGGCAGTTTCGCAACCACTGCTTAGGTCATCATCGCAATCTGAAAATCCTTCTTGGCAGGTAAAATTGCAAACTCTGTCTTGACAAGTGCCAGTGGCATTTGGAGCTTCACATTTAGTTCCATTAACTTCTTGCTCTTCAATTTTCGTGTTGCCGCATCCATCCTGACAAGTTCGAGTTTGGGTGAAGGTTTGACCACAAGCAAAAGAAGAGGGATCCAGTTCCCATTCAGTGCAAGACCAGTTGGGAGTGCAAGCAGATGCTTCTGGTTCAGTAACATTAGAAGTATCTCTTCCTTCTAACAACTCTTTCAATTGGTTTTTATCAATACATATTTCTTCTTCGTCTTCGCTCTCAATGCATAACTTTTTAGTAGTTACTTTCTCGGCAAACAACTCTTTCACCTTGGCAATGCCATTTTCAATAAATAGGCCAAGTGAAGCTAAAGCTTGCTTTACTTCTTTAATAACTTCTTCAATAAAATCAAAACTAGAATCAGCTTCTAAAGTCGAGTTACCAATAATGTCTCCATTGCCATTAACTAAGTTACCTTTTTGATCAAAAGAAAGCTTTAACTCATCTGCCATGTTCTTTCCAACTAAAACAGCTACTTTCCAAATACCATCTTCAAAAATAGCATCTGAAAGAGCAATACCAATTGAATTTTTCCCATCACCTTCTTTCTTTTTCATTGCCATTCCATTGGGACCCGGAACAAGGAAATCTCCAGCTTTTATCTCCTCAGCCGATTTTAGATAATTGAAGAATCCATAAGTAACAACTGAAGCATATTGACCAGCTGGCACTTTTCTTTTATCTTTTTCTTCAAATGGTTGAGCATCTTCTAATTCTGGATGATTTAACCTCTCAGCTACTGGGAGACCAAATTTATCACCTTCATTACTCTTTCTGACTTCTATAATTGGGATGGTTCCATCAGCTATATAACTTATTATTTTTCCAGTTGGGACTACTATATCACCTAATTCTACATCTTCAGTTACCTTAACTAAATCTGAAATGAAAGAACCTTTATTAGTAGCATAAAGAGTACCATTGACATAGAGTTTATAGCCTCCTGGATCCGTTGTCCCGATGCC
>JASEJL010000084.1 GCA_030016465.1 Patescibacteria group bacterium
CCTTTTCTGAATTGTCATATTGCTTACACCTTATTCTAAAATGGTCAAAAGTGTAAACAATGCTAGGAAGTCTTACCGCATAATTGACTTGAGTTTTGGAAAAAAGTAAAATATAGTAAATAGTAATTCGTAGGAATTATGAAATTTACTCATTTACACATCCATAGCCACTACTCTTTACTCGATGGCCTCCCGAAAATCGATGAACTCCTGGATTATGTTCAGAAATTGGGCATGAATTCTGTAGCCATTACTGACCATGGAAATATTTATGGCGCAGTGGAATTTTATAAAAAAGCTAGAGAGAGAGGGATAAAACCAGTAATCGGAGCAGAGCTCTACTTAGCTTTTGAAAAGATGACCCAGGAAAGACCAAATATTGATAATAAAAGATATCATTTGGTCCTTTTGGTAAAAAATGAAAAAGGTTATAAAAACTTAGTTAAATTGATTACTAAAGCTCATTTAGAGGGATTTTATTACAAACCAAGAATTGATGAAGAATTATTGGCTCAATATTCAGAAGGTCTCATTGGTCTCTCTGCCTGTATTCAGGGAAAAATTCCTCAACTAATCTTGGCAAAAAAAATAAATGAGGCAACAGAACTTGCTTTAAAATATCAAGAGATTTTTGGCAAGGATAATTTTTATTTAGAAATTCAGCATCATCCAAATATTCCTGAACAAAAGAAGGTTAACGAAGCCCTTATTTCTATTTCTAAGAAAACCGGTATCCCTCTGGTTGCTACTTGCGATTCCCATTATCTAAAATCAGAGGATGCCGAAGCTCAGGATATTTTAATGTTGATTAACACCGGTGCTGATGCAAATGACCCGGAAAGATTAACAATGAAACAAGATGATTTCTCAGTGAAAAGCCCGGAGCAAATGGCAGAAATTTTTAAAAAAACCCCTCAAGCCATTGAAAATACTCAAAAAATTGTTGAACTCTGTAATTTTCAATTTGAATTAAGGAAAATTATGCTTCCTCAGTTTAAAACGCCGAATGGGAAATCAGCAGATGAATATTTAGAAGAACTTTGTTATCAGGGTCTAAAAAAGCGATATAACGAAAAACCAAGTAAAAAGGTTATAGAAAGATTGAATTATGAATTGGGGGTGATTAACCAAACCTGCTTTGCCTCTTACTTTTTAATTGTTCAGGATCTTGTCAATTGGGCAAAAGAAAATCGGATTGTGGTTGGCCCTGGCCGCGGGTCAGTGGGAGGGTCTTTGGTAGCTTATGTTTTAAACATCACTAACGTAGACCCTTTGAAATATAATCTTTTATTTGAAAGATTTCTGAATCCTGAAAGGATTTCTTTGCCTGATATTGATCTTGATTTCACTGACCGGAGAAGAGATGAAGTGGTTAAATATGTTGCCCAGAAATACGGCCAAGAGAAAGTGGCCCAGATTATTACTTTTGGAACAATGGCTTCCAGGGCAGTAGTCAGGGATGTAGGCAGGGCCCTGGGCTATCCTTACCTTTATTGCGACAAGATTGCCAAAATGATTCCCTTTGGTTTGACTTTAGATCAGACCTTAGCTAGCGTTGAGGAATTTCGTGAAATTTATCTAACTGACCAAAAAGCTCAAAAATTAATTGATCTTGCCAGAAAATTGGAGGGCTGCGCCCGGCATGTCTCAACTCATGCCTGCGGGGTGGTAATTTCCAAGGAACCTCTGGAAAATATCGTACCGCTTCAACATCCAACCCAAGATGACACGGCGATTGTCACTCAATATGAAATGCACGCCATAGAAGACTTGGGATTATTGAAAATGGATTTTCTGGGCTTAAAAAACTTAACCATCATTGAAGATACCTTATCTCGGATTTATAAAGTTCAAGGGAAAAGCATTAACATCGAAAATATCCCTCTCGACGACAAAGCAACTTTCCGACTTTTGCAAAAAGCACAAACAGTATCTGTCTTTCAATTGGAATCAGATGGTATTCAAAGATACCTCAAAGAATTAAAACCAACTGAACTGGAAGATATTATTGCCATGCTCGCCCTTTATCGACCAGGCCCCATGGCCCTAATCCCAGAATATATTGCCAGAAAACACAAGAAAAAAAAGCTCGAATATTTGCATCCAAAATTAAAACCGATTTTAGAATCAACTTACGGAATTCCCCTGTATCAGGAACAGGTGATGAAAATTGCCCAGGAATTGGCCGGATTTTCCCTCTCAGAAGCTGATATCTTAAGAAAAGCAATTGGAAAGAAAATAAAAAAACTTTTGATGGACCAAAAAGAAAGATTTATTGAAGGATGCAAAAAAAACAATATCCAAGAAAATATTGCTCAGAAAATCTGGCACTGGTTTGAACCTTTTGCCCGCTATTCATTTAATAAAAGCCACAGCGCTTGTTATGCTCTTATTGCTTATCAGACAGCTTATTTAAAAGCCCATTTTCCGGTAGAATTTATGGCTTCGGTTTTGACTTCCGAAAAAACTGATGTGGAGAGAATCGGATTTTTGATTTCAGAGTGCAAAAAAATGGGTATTGAAGTTTTACCTCCCGATATCAACGAAAGCTTGGAAAATTTTACTATCGTACCGCCAAATAAAATTCGGTTTGGGTTATCGGTCATAAAAAATGTCGGATATAATGTAGTTCAATCTATTGTTCAAGAAAGAAAAAATTCAGGTCCCTATCGCTCAATCTTTGACTTTGTTAATCGAGTTAGTTCTAAGAATTTAAATAAAAAATCTCTGGAAAGTTTAATTAAGTCGGGCTGCTTTGATAATCTTTGCGAAAGGAATCAACTTCTATTCAATTTGGAAAGATTATTAGAGCTGGCTCGTGAAACGCAAAGAGCTAAATTGAAAGGTCAAAGAGGTCTCTTTGACGGATTCGCGCCAACAGCCGGTTTTCAGTTGGCTCCAACAACAACAGCCAGCAAAACCGAAAAATTAAGTTGGGAAAAAGAATTACTGGGTCTTTTCGTCACCTCTCATCCCATCGAAGATTTTAAAAAAGTTTTGGAAAAAAAGGTTTTGCCTCTGTCGCGAATTACTCAAGATTTAACCGGAAAAATCGTCAAAATTGGCGGAGTAATTTCTTCAATCAAAAAAATTATCACCAGAAACGGAAAACCAATGCTCTTTACTCAATTAGAGGATGAAAATAATAAAATTGAAGTGGTTGTCTTTCCAGGAATTATTGAAAGAAATCAGGAAATCTTCCAGGAAAACAAAATTGTCATGATTAAGGGTAGGGTTGACAACAGAGATGGCGTCCCTAAAATCATCTGCGAAGAAATAGAAGAAATTGTAGAAAGTTAAAAATCTTTAAAATTATGGAGCAACAACTAATCACAAATCAAACCAAAAAAATTCTTAATTGGCAAGAAAAAAATATCCAAAATTTTGGTAT
>JASEJL010000085.1 GCA_030016465.1 Patescibacteria group bacterium
CGGACTTTTGTTTGATCTCAGGAAAAATTGAAATTTTCATTTTTTTTCACCTCCTACATCTACATGAATTCCGCCAGGAAATCGGGCTCCTGGGCTTTTACCTCGGGGATTTGTTCCTCCAAAGTTTGCTTTCCGGAGTTATCCGATTTATCATCGGAGTCATCCTGAGAGCCGCGTGCCTGACTGCACCGTTCATCAGTGCAGTTCTGGCAGGCATCCGTATCCTCGCTCCAGTAGTTGCCATTCTGACACTCATCACAATATTTGGAATTCGTGCCCTGGCAGACACACCCGTCACACGGATCGTTATCGGATTCCTCGTCCTCCTTTTCCTTAGCCTTGACAACGGGCTTTTCGGAAAGAAGATTCTGAGTTTCCCGATCAACACCCTCTACGTCCTTCTGATGCTTCAGAATGACGTTTAAGGTGCTTTTGATCAACTCCGGGTTGAGCTGGTCAGCGCCAAGCGCTATCAGCGCTCGCGCCCAATCAAGGGTTTCGGAAATGGACGGCTTTTTTTTCAGCCAATCCAACTCCCTAACCCTCTGGATAAATCTGACCAGTTGATTGGCCAGTTCCGTCCCGATGCCTTCTACCTTACGAAGGACTATCGCCAGCTCCCTTTCGGGAGTAGGATAGTCAATGTAAAGGTGGAGACACCGCCTCTTTAGCGCATCGCTTAAATCGCGTTGCGCGTTAGAGGTCAAAAACACGATTGGCCGACGGCCGGCCCTAATCGTGCCAAGTTCAGGCACGCTCACCTGAAAGTCCGAAAGGACTTCCAAGAGGAATGCTTCGAACTCTTCGTCGGTCTTGTCAATTTCATCAATCAACAAGACCACTTGTTTCTCTGACTGTAAAGCCGAAAGAAGCGGTCGAGGGAGAAGAAAATCTTCAGAGAAAATATTCTCTTGGACCTTCTCCCACAACTCCTCGCTATTCTGGGCCAAATGATTGGCTTGAATGCGAAGGAGCTGTTTTTTGTAGTCCCACTCGTACAAGGCTTTCGCCTCATCCAAACCTTCATAACACTGAAGCCGGATAAGGGCGGCCCCCAGAGCGGAAGCTACCACTTTTGCCAACTCGGTTTTACCCGTGCCGGCCGGCCCTTCCACCAGGACTGGTTTCTCCAGTTTCCCGGCCAAAAAGACCGTAGTGGCTATTTCGTCAGAACCCAGATAGGCCTGACGATCTAGTTCTTCTTTCACCTTTTCCGGAGAGGTAAAAAATTTTTTGTTTGGCATTTTTCTCACCTCCTTCTCCCGAGTTTTCTAACTCAAGAATTTGCCAAACTATCCGACCTTCATCCTCAATAAGTTGAGGAGAGATCGGCAGTTCAAGCCGCTTCGCGGCTTGTTTCACCGACTTTTCCAGAGTTTGGAGATCTTTTTCTCGCTCATACGACAAGCGAGGCAAAGACTCGTAAAACTCCGAAAGCTCGGTAATGGCCGATTTGATTTTCTCGCCTATTCCTTGAAAGACGGACGAAAAATCAACCGGCTGGAGACCGTACCTCCTGACCTCGGCCAGATGCTGAGCTATCCCTAAAATTCCTTCTCGGGATTCCAACATTTGCCATTGGCCTATTTGAGCCAATTCCAGAATTGACTGAGAGAAACTCTCGTGGTCAGCCTGAGTTAGCTCCGGCCAATGGGAATGCCGGAGGTCATTAACCCAGATATCTACATGGGCTTGTGCCCAGTAGATCATCCGAGCGCGGTGTTCAAATTTTTTCGCCGCCTCTCCTTTCAACTCGCCGTATCCCTTACGGAACGCGATGGTTGAAAAGATTGGGTCCACTGCCTCTGCCAATTTACAATGACAGAGTTCGTGAACCGTATCCGGCAGAAAGAATTGAAAATCCCGCCGGACCCCTGGGTGGATCCAGATTTCGTGCTCCTGGCTCACCGGATTAGAAACCACCCGACAGATGGTCTCCTTCGGGGCCAGGAAATACGAAATCTTCCACCTGAGCCCTAGCTTTGCCTTAAAGGGCTGAAGTTGAGGCAAACGGATTTTTTTCATCTCTCTCCTCCTTTCTGCCCTCATCAGGCAGTTTTTATTTTGGTCATGATGACCAGTCTACCTACTAACAGATTTAACGGGCACAATGGTCACCACGACCAATACCAAACTAGCCTAAGCCTATTTAGACCTATATTATTTTTAATTTGGTATTAATTTATCAATGTGCTCTTCATCATCACTCTTTGATGAGAAAGGGTATTCTTACCCTTTTGCAAGCCACTAAAACTTTAATGACCTCCAAAATAAAACTTTAATGACCTCCAAAAGGACAAGACCCAAAAACTCTTTAAACTTGTCCTTTCCCGTTGTCGAGAGTTTGGCCCGGGCCGTCAACGGCCAGTAAGGGCAGTGGCTACTGGTGCCCGGAGCTTGCACTCCGGATACTTGGCTACCACAGCTTCCACCTGTCTCCAGAACTGCTCTACCAAGCGCGGTTGGAGTTCAGGCCTGCCGTTGACAGCCTGCTCCAGTTCTTGGCCATCAAGCCAAGAAGGGACGATACCCCGACGAAGGGCATCAAACCCTTTCCAGCTGACCATCGCCTGACGGTCAACTGAAAACTGGATTGGCAGCCAGCTGTCTTGCCAGGCCACCCAGAAATCCACCTTGTGGACCTTATCCTCCACCTCGGTAGCCGGAATGACCTGGTAGCCAGCGGCCACCAGCATTTCCACCACCCACTTTTCGGCCCGAAGGCCGAAAGGTGCATTCTTATTCACTAATCCCACCTCCTCTCAATCGTCAACTTTCACATTCAACAACTGAGAGGAGGTGAAGATTTTCAAGGTACCTTCTTGCTCTTTCTCAAACCATAAAAGTTTATTCTGACCTGAGAAAGAGGAAGAAAAAACCCTATATATAACCCGTTGACCCTCTTTCGTTCCGCAAAAGCGGAACCCCCACACTTATTTATAGGCTGTGGTTCACCCCCACCCGTGCTTTTACCGCCGTGGATTTTCGGCGAACGCTGGCGCGGCCTTGCCAGCGATTTTTATTTTCCCGTCTAGGCCTTGATGGCCTTGACGGGAGGAGCGGTCGGTGCGATGACCTTGGCAGTCTTGTGGGCTGCCTTGACCTCAGCCTCTCGTAACATCTGGCTCCAGAAGGCATGGGCCATCCACTCCGCGCGGAGCGAGACGGAAGGCACCACTCTCGCGATGGTCCCTTTCGGGGCCCTCTTCGCGAGGGTGCGGCCGCACCTTCGATGAACGGGAAAAGACTCTCCGTTCACCTTCAGGAGCCACCGGGCACCTTCCCGGTGGCACAAGACGCACTTGTTATTATTCATTTTTCTCACCTCCTCTCAACTCGCTAAATTTTAACGGGCTGAAAGGAGGTGAAAAATTCTGTATGTTTTTTAA
>JASEJL010000086.1 GCA_030016465.1 Patescibacteria group bacterium
CGTAATTTTAGTTTGGAGAGCTCGTAGAATGACAGAAAACGAAGAAATCACAGCCCTAACTGAGGAAATAGGGTACATGCGTCTACATATACCCTCTAAGATTTTGGTCGAGGCCACAAAGTGAAGGTGCAAGAAGGTAGGCCAGCATCTTTCTACGGCGGTCAACAAATTCAAGGAAAAGCGCGCGCCAAATTAAAGAGAAGGCGTTAAAGGCTATAGGGCTCTTGCCAATGTTTTCGGTAACCGATAGAAGCCTAACGCCTTCTTTTTTCAGAATGGCTTTGTAGGCGTAAAAATCAATGTTGTTTCTGGAGAATCTATCAATCTTATGGACTATGACTGCATCGATTGATTTGTCCTTCTGACACCTCTTAATCATCCTCTTGAAGGCTGGTCTATCAGCAGTCTTGGCTGATTCTCCTTCATCAACATACTCCTCTAAAATCTTAAAACCTTGAGACTTAGCGTATTCTCGAATTGCTTTCAATTGGGCTGGAATTGATAGTCCTTTCTCAGCCTGCTCTTTAGTTGAAACTCTAGCGTAAGCTAAAGCGTTTTTCATGGAATTTGGCTAGAAATATATTATTAGTGGTTAAGCGATTCAACAGAGGTTAAAAGTCAATTCAAGATTCTTGTGATAGCTCTTCTGCAAATTTAATAAGTGTTTTTGTTACAATGAGTATATGCTCGGCATCTGCTTTACGAATTTTTATGTCTTCTCTAATATATTGCTGAGATTTCTTAATATCCTCTAAGTGTAAGTCTAAAGATGCGAAATTTTCAAATCTACCATATGTTCGCCCCCATCTCTCTCTATAGATGAAACTATCCTTTCCAAATTTCTTCTTTATTACCCCATCAAGCAAACTTCCAATTTCACGACAATTCGCATAAAGCCCCTTGGTATCCCATCTTCTGAAACACTCTTCTGCTTTTTCTACATAATCCCATGCGTCTTTGATTAGTTTACCTTTTGGTATTTCAACCACAAAATACTCTCCGAGTTCTAATTTTGGTGCAAAGTCACTAATCCAGTCGCTTGAGGGAATGGTTTTTTCAGTCCTAAGGAGATATTTTCTTGCAGCAAGGAAAATTGGGCTGCCATAACCCGACAGAACCCAACGATTTGTACGAGCTGGGGAGAAACCTGGGTCATGAGCATACACTATTATTTCTGCTTCCTCCACTCTGCCAGAAGATAAGGGCACCCTCACTGGCTCTAACCCAATGTTTTTGGGGTTTACTTCGTGTAAATGAGACACTGAAGCTCTATTCTCAAGAACTTTAGCAGTTAAATTAAGGAACAGCTTCACATCTCCTTTCTTATCCTTCATTCTTCTCTCTTCTATGTAATTGAGTGCCTTTTTATCTAAAGGGGCAACAACTGTTGTTTTGTAAATTTCCTCTTTGAACCAGCTGTCAAAACTAGAGCCTCTAGCTCCTAGTTCGCTTATTAAACTTGACCCTTCGAGCAGATCTTCATTAATAGTAGAAATTATTTTCCTATCATCGGTTTCTAGCCACCCATCAACGCCAATTATCATTTCTTTATATTTTGTGTGGGTTATTTCAACTTCAAAGGCTATGCCCGGGAAAATGGCTTTTTCGTAAGGTCTTATATGTATAATCTTTATCTCCATAATATTTCCTTCTTAATCATAGCCAATTAGATTTATTTAAGTAACTCTTTGAACTTAAGCCTCTTTCTCATAAAATTTTCTGAGACTTGGAATTCTTCGGCTAGTTCCGGAATTGGATCTGGAGAGTCCGTTACCCATTCCTCTTTCAAAATTTTATTCAGCCTCTCTTCTGGAATTAGAAAATAGGCGGCGAAAACTTCTGCCTCTCTTTCTTGTCTCCTAACATCTAGACTTTTGAGGAAATCCTTTCTTTGGTCGAGGAAATAGTTCACTCTTCTAGCTCTGTGAAATAGATGATGAGCTATACCATGAGCGATTAGATGACGCTTCTTGTAAGGATGCAAGTTCGGGTCAATTACAATAACTCCCAAATCTTTAAAGTAAGCTTCTTTTATTATTCTGCCTAGGGGGTACTCAACGATCTCTGTCCCTAATTTTCTAGCCACAAAATCGAGGTCTTCAATCCCATATTTTTCCCTAATCTCATTTGCTTTTTCAATGATTCTCCTCATGATTTTTTCTTTTGCCTTCTCTCCTTAATTTTGAGGTAGGCATTAATTATAACCTTTTTATCTTTCTCTGGCAAGCTTGGGATATCTTTGAAAAGGCTGATTAGCTCAGGCTTCTTTATCCCCAGTTGTTCCAGCTTAGATTCCAATAGAAGGTCATTCAACTCTTTAAATGGAGCACCTAAAGCCTTAGCAATCTTTCTAAGCTTTTCCTCTGAAGGAATGAACTTTCCACTCTCAACCTCAGAAACATAACTGTTGGAGACAAAACCAAGCTTTTCAGCCAACTGCTGCTGAGTTAAACCCTTCTTCTCCCTTAGTTTTCTCAATTTTTGCCCAAATATCATATCACCTATAACTGATGTTAGCAAAAGTATAAAATGATGTCAAGATTTATTTTTGCACATTCGAAGTTATAATATCAAAGCGCACGGGAGACTTTACCTTTATGCAATCTAATAATCTCACTCCTAACAAAAAATCTCTTATATGAGACTGCAAAGAATTTTTAAATTTTTAAAATTGCTAATATATCTACTACTTATTACCGTGTAATTAACAAAAGATTTTAGGCTTGTTAACTCCTCTAATAACGTAATTCTTTTTTGAAAAGAATTAAAGCAAAAGAGAATATCTGGATTTCTTCTTTGTCTTCTTACAATGCCAGAGACTTCCTTTATCGTCTTCATTATCTCTTAGAGGGTAAAATTGAGAATGTTTTAACTGATAATGGTCCTGAATTCCAGAAATACTTTGATAAGGCCTGTCAGGAACTAAACATTGATCATTACTTTACCAGAAACCATACTCCTCAAGATAACCCAGTCAATGAAAGATTCAACCAAACCTTAGAAGAAGATTTTATTCAAACTGGCAATTTCTCCCCTGACCCCTCAATCTGTAATCCAAGATTGATAGAACACTGCATAGATTTTGACTTCAAAAGAGCTCATCAGGCCTTAGGAAATATTCCTCCCATTGAGTTTGCCCAAAAACACCTAAAAAACTATTACCGATGTCCTCATATTGTACACGGTAGTGATTTTTAATTAAAAAGGAGTTAAAATAAAGAGAGTATTCTCCAATAAGCATGGTCAAAGCCAACTTACAGAGTTAGAGATACGCTTCTTTGAATAGAATACACCATCAAGTTAGTTTTTAGAAGACCTGATTAAATTTAAGAGTGCAAA
>JASEJL010000010.1:0-1355 GCA_030016465.1 Patescibacteria group bacterium
CGATGACCACAAAATAAGGGAAAACTTCGTTAAAAAAACCAATTGTCGGTGCTTCTATTCCCGGCATTTTTATTTTTTGTTGGAATTCCGTTGTCATTAGCTGAAAGCTGCTCATTGCTAAATAAAGGAAAAAAGCCATAGGAATACCAATAATTGCCCATTCGCTAAACTGTTCGAGCCACTTATCCCAAAGTCCTCGCAGCATTCTTAGAGGAAACAGAATCCAGTCTAAAAATTCCCATTCGCCGGGCGGTTTTGTGGCTGGAAAAACCCAGCCAGCAAAAGCCAAAGGTGCCAAGATAACTAAAATCCAAATGGCAATATATCTTAACAGGAAAATTGCGCCATAAAGGAGAAAGGCCATTCCCATAGAAATATTTATCATTATCTGAGTAACGGCCATCATTATTACTCCTAATCTATTTGTTAAATCAACCTTTGCTTCCCAGATAGTGCTTATGACTCTGTTTATATGTGGCTCGATTTGGGTAAGAACACCGCTGACTCCTTCCTTCATCGTTTTTAAGAAATAATACATGGCGATATTGGTGGCATCAACCACCAAACCACAAAAAACTGAAGCAAAATTGACAAACAAAGCAACAATAATTAATCTAACCAGCATCTTTTTGGCTTCAGTTTCATTTATTCTTAAGGCAATAGATAAAGCGGTATAAACCAGAGCTACTACTAAAAGTAAGTTAACAAAACTTTGAGTGATGTTTAGACCAAGTTTGATTACTTGATTGGTAGCCGGATTGGTATAACTGAGACTGATAAAGGAAGGTCTCATCACTACATCAAGAATATAACCGGTAAACCAGGCAAATGCCTGAGTAAAGACAATATACAAAACAAGGATAAGGGCGATTAAGGCATAGGGTATAAACAAAATAGCATTTTTGATAGTGTTCCAGAAACCCAGAGCCAGAGTTGAAAAGGGCCAGAAAAGAAAGAGAGCCAAAAGAAAAAGACCAAAACAAAGAGACAAACTCTTTTTGTTCTTCCAATTTTTAATTAAATTGAATTTAATCATTGGCAATTAAAAATTAGAAATTTATAATACGCTTCCTTTGATGACAATCATTGAGTTAAGGCAAGGGGCGCATTCTCCCCACACCCACCTTACAAGCAAACCTAAAAATGGAATTTTGCAACCTAGAGGACATATACCAATTTTAGAAGCATCTAAAAGATTAGGATGATTACTTTTAAGAACTTGGCATTTTTTATCAAACTTGTCTCCTTTATACAAAAGAGCAAGATAAGAACCTCTGGGCGAAAAACTAATTGAAAAGGCGTTTTCTTTTAAGTCGCCTAAATCCTCGGCTTTTACTTTTTTTAAATCGGCATTT
>JASEJL010000010.1:1455-22186 GCA_030016465.1 Patescibacteria group bacterium
TTTCCTTCGGGTTTAAAATTTTTTTGGTCAGTAGTAGTAGCTTCAGGTTCATCTCTATTGTAATTAAAATATCGGTATAGAGTTACTCCATCTCCAGCCGGCTCAACTGAAGGTTTTTGAAAGAGGGTTACTGAGTAGGCAGTAAATTGTAAATCTTTAGCAGAAAAATTTTCTAGCGGGTGATAGAAAGAGTCTTCTTTCGTCTGGTAGATTAAATTATTGTCATCTTCTTTAGGAAAATAATCGCATTGTCCGCGAAAATCTTCTTTTTCGTGAAGAACTATTCCATATTCATATTTTATCGTACGTACTTTGGTGTATGGATCTTCAGATATTGAAGGCACAAAAAAGATGGTGTTACCATTTTCTGTTACTTGAAAATTCTGGAAATTTCCTGAGAATTTTACCATTGGACAACCCTTTTCTGTTTTTGGATTCCACATAATTTCCTTTAATTTTTCAACCGCCTTATTTCGTTCTTGACCTGATTTTGTGATGTATGTCTCTAAGGCTTGTTTAATGTCCTCCTCCTTCTCAACTTTATAATTGCAAATATAAACTCCGGGGACAACTACTTGCTCTAAAGGTTCAATTTCGGGTAATGTCATAATCTTTAATTGGGGGTTAATGGTATTAAAAATTAAAACTGAAGAAAGTAAAAGTAGTCCTCCCAAAAAAGCATGGAAAATACCGCTTTTGGCATCAATCATTTGTTCGAGATTACCAGCTGAAGTTAAATATTTTATGCCGTTGTAAATTAAAACGCCGAAAATGACAAAACCAATGAGGCTGACTGCCAAGGTAAAAATATAATTTATATACTCAGGAAGGCCGCTTTCAATGGTTGTGGGGACAGGTTTACCGCCAATTTCAGGATAAGTAATTTCCAAAGCCCTGACACATCTTCCATCAATCTCTTTCGTATTAGACGGGCATTCTGCCAAACCAAAATTAGCAAAAACGAATAAGGAAAAGAAAATTATTGAAAACAAGATAAAGCTTTTTTTCCCCCCGTTACTCATAATTGAGTTCAATTTACCCCGTTACTCATAATTATCATATTCAAAATGAATTCAACGCTGGATTTATGAGTAATAGGGTTCATTATATTTATTCTAATATTTCTATTATTGTTTGAGAAGCACTTTCTATTTCAGACTGGGTTTGTTTGATTTCATCTATTTTGTTTGTAATTTGGCCAATCGGAAAAGGGTTGCCGCCAGTCGGCGGTTCGGCTGAGCAATCGCCTTCATTAACTGTTCCAAAATCAAATTTGAAAGTTCGGGGTTGAAAACCAACTGTTTTTATTGAAAATTCTTTTTCGTACTTTAAATCTTTCAAAGAAATATCAGGAAGGTCATAGGTTAAGGGGTTAATTAGATTAATTTCTTTCAAATTTCCTGGCCAGTCAATGGGAATTTCTGGAGGTATATCTAAGGGCACATAAATTACAGATTGAAGAGACGGCGATGAATTTTTTTCTATTTTCATTTTCGGATAATCATCTTTATTAACAATTTTAACAATAATCTTTGCCTCAGGAATAGAGACAGGCAAGCATTCTCTATTATCGGCTATTTTCACTGGAAAAACACCAGGGAAAGGCACTTTGTTTAAATCTATTTCTTGGGTTTTTGGGTTAATATAATCTTCAAGCCATAATCCTTTGTTTGCCAATTGCTTATTTATTGCCTCATAAATTGCTTTACTATACACATCTCTAAAAACCTCGTCTATTGCCTTCTGGATATTTTTACCTACCTCACTCACCTTGTTAAGTTCTTTTTGAATCTTGTCAATTGTTTTATTTAATTCGCTTTCTATTTCTTTGGCTTTGTCTCGCCATCCTCCTTCTTTGCCAAGGGCATTTTTTACATTTTTGCAGAACTGATTAACATCTTCGCAAAAGGGAATTTCAGGTATTTTCGGAAATTTCAAAAAGGAAAAATAATAATCGGGGCAGATAATTGAAATTGAAAAAGAAGGTAGAGTAAGTTTAGCTTCAAAACAAGCTCCAAAGTCAGGTATATCTAAAGCATTAAGAATAAAAGTAAAGATGAGTTCAAAAATAGCGCCCAGGTCAATACCAGTGATTTTAAAGTCAATTTTAGGAGAAGGAACAGAGATTTGGGGTAATTTTAATTGTGGCAAGGAGAGATTAAATAAATTTATTTGAGGAAGAGAAAAACTAATTGAAGGAAACTCCACCCTTCCTCTTAATTGCAAGTTTGGTACTTGAGGTATGGGCACAGAAAGGTCAAAAGAAGGTAAATTGAGCTGGGGTAATTGAAAATATAAATAAGGAAAGATATTGGCGCAGTTGTTCAAATCGCAAAGCTCAATATCTGGCAAAATTATGTCTTCGAAAATTAGGCTTGGCAGTTTAATTTCTAAAAAAGGTGGAATAGAAAATTCGGGCAAGATAATATCAGGAATAATAATATCTGGCAAAACAATTTTGGGCAAACTCGGTAAACCAATTGGACAATCATATCCCAGGCCACCGCCAAAACCAAAAGGAAGATTTAAAATAGTTCGGCCCGGATAACTTTTTTCTGAACCAGAATATGTTTCTGAATCAGGAGCTTCAATTTTTCCGGTAAACAAAGGAAGAATTTTACAAGGGTCGGGAATATCCTCTCTTCCTTCATCTTTTAATTCCCGACATTTATTTTCTAAAGTGATATAATTACAGTCTGAAGGAACAGACACCCCTTCGTCCTTGAATAACTTCTGGCACTGAATAGCAGCAGCAATCTTACTATTTATTTCGCAAGAACATCTTATATCTTTACAAATTTGAGGAAGATGAAGAGGAGGTTGACAAGGAAGAGGAGGTTGAGGAGGAAGAGGAGGTTGAGGAGGAAAAGGAGGTTCTAGCGCCGTTAAGTTAGATTTACAATGATCTTTCCAAAGGCTATTACATTCATTTATAATAGTTTTTATCACCTTGTCTGGGGCATAACAATCTGCTGCTTTTTGTTTTGGTCCCCACTTACCGTTCATTGTTGGCAAATTAGCACACTGTTCCATTAACCAGCTTAATGTTTTAAAGTACCAGTTAATACCCTCCCCTGTTTTGACTTTTTCATCGCCAGAAATCTGACCGTATTCAGGAGATTGATATTGATATTCTTTTGAAGCTTTTTCAGCTTCAAATTCAACTGGTTGAGTTTCTGCTTTTTTCGGAATTTTTTCCTTCATATTTTCATATTCTTCAGTAAGCTCCTCTTTTATTTTTTTCCACTCTTCTTTTACCTCGTCAGGAGCTTCTTCAAGCTGCTCATCAATTTGGTTAATTGTATCATCAATTTTCTCTTTAAATTTTTCAATCTCTTGTTTAAGAGTTGCCATTGGTGCTTGCCCAATTTTTTTCAACCCTATCTCTATCTCTTTATGAATTTCCGATATACCCGGGCAGAATTTTATTTTCGGAATTTTCGGAATTTCCGGAAAAGGAATTTTAATTTCTTTGGGAAGTTTAGGTATTTCCGGCGCTTTTAATAAATTTGATAAATCAGGCGACAATTTTGGGCAGGTAAAACTTAAATTCGGAAGAGAAGCAAAAGAAGGCCGGTCAATGGAAATTGTAATTGGCTCAAAAGGAAAACAAACCTGAAGGGTTTGAGAAGGAATAGTGATGGCAATATCACCTAACTTGGGAAATTTAAGTTTATCAGGCAAAGCCAGACCAAATTTACTTATCTCCACCTTGCCTAATTTCAGATCATTTAAACCAATTTTTACTTTAGCCTTTATTTCAATATGTTTTTGAGGACCAGTGCCTAGCATCAGACAGCCTCTAATGCCGCAAACTGGGCCAGGTTTGCATTGGGCAGTACAATTTTTAGTGTAGTCTTTATTATACAATTTTTGATTTTCTTTAGCTTTCGAAATAATTTCTTCGCTTTTTTCCAAAACCCTTTCTAAATTTTTTTCTAATTCTGCAGCTACTTCCTGTCTTAAAGTTGCCAATTCCTTCGAAAGACCGCTTTCCATTTCTCTTAATAAAAGGGTTCTCATATCTGAAAGAGCATCAATTCGATCAGCAATTTCTTCTTTCTTTCCTTCAATTTCTCCGATATTTTCATAAGGGAAACCAAGAACTCTACTAGCCGGAGCGCAACTTGGACCGCCAGAGGTTATTTTTGGTAAACATTCAGAGACAGCAAGATTACAATTACTTTTTTCTAGTTTCTCATTTAATTCTTCGTTTAACACTACCAAATCTTCAGTCAGTCTTTCAATTTCGGAAAGAAGATGAATTAATCTTTGAGGAAAACGAGGAAAAAAGTAAGGAGCATATTCCTGGGCTAAAACTTGAGAACTTTTGTTTACTTTTCGAATCAAGTTTCCATTTAGAGTATCTAAAAAGGTAGGTTTTTTTAACCAGTCAGCTTTGACCAAAAATGCTAAAACAAAACAGAAAGAAAAGAGTAATAAAATTAGAATAATTTTTTTTTGAATTAAGAATTTCAATATTATAGTTTTCATTTATAAATAACACAGCAAGCTCCAACCCCCCGCCTTTCAAACCAGTCAGCTGGTTTTTTTCCCTGGGCCGGTCTTTCTACGCTAGGCTTGAGGGGGTTAAAATACGGGTCATTATAATAAACAAATTCTATACCCGACTCTTGCTCCATTCCGGTTAAGACAATGAAATGGCCTTTCTCTGTATAAGGTGGCTTGCCCTTACTGCTGACAATTGCCACTTTATTTTTACCATTTGTTCTAAATTCCTTCAAAAGACCGTTTAGATTACATGTGTTGCATTTGATATCTTTATCATTTATAAAAGCTTTCACTCCGGCACAACAAAATCCCCAACCTGTTCCTACTCCGCAAACCCGATAACCGTTTTTCAAAACCCAGTCAGCTACTGTGGGTGGATCAACTTTCGCGCCAAAAAAATTTAAGGCCATTGCTAATGAGGTTGGACCGCAGCCAGATGTGTTAAGCTTCGTTCCTCCACAGCCAAACTTGTGCTCCGCCCATCTTGGATCCCTTTGGCTAAAATAGGGGACTTGATTATGACCAGAGGCTAAAGGAGAATAAACGCCTTCGGGAGGAGGAATGTAAACAGACGGTCTTTCTTTTAAAGGTTTCAAAGGAAAACGAGGCGCTTCATCTGGTTTGCTAGTGCAGCAAAAAAAGCTTAGGGGATGGCAATCGGTAATTATTTCATCGTCAGGTCCTTTATTGCCAAGTGCCATTTCACAACTTAACAACGTCCAGAAAGGTTCTTCCTCAGGTTTTTCAGTAGTGCCAGGTCCCATGCTAAGACAGGTCTGGATATATGCTCTTATCTTATTTAAATCTACTTTATCTATTTCATCTTCTTCTTCTTCTTGAGATTTTAAAAAAAATTCAGCATTTTTAATATCTCCTTTTATCCATTTTAAGAGTTTAAAAATTTCATCTTCATATATCTTTATTCTTTCAACTGTTTCTTTTATTTCCTGCCGGGGACAGGAGTCGCCATGACAACCGCCGAGGGTTTGAAGACAGGGAGAATCACAGAGAAAATAACAGAGATTCGGATCAGCAGGAGTAGGGGGCGTACATTTTCCTATCCCGCATTTGTTTATTCGGTTAGGAGGGTCGCCACAAGCTTTTTCATAGCAAGGATTAGGTGGGTCGCAAGCGCAATCGATCTTACAGCGGCTTTCGCTGTAGCATTGCTGGACAAGTATGTTCATCTTTGATAATTCGACTAATATTTTATCAATATAATAAATCAGCTCTTCCAGGCTGGTATTGGTTTCATAACTTATTCCTGATAACTGATCCATTATTTTTTCTCCTAATGGGATTGCGATCGGACAGGATAATGGTTCTCCTTCAACTGGCTCTAGAGTAAATTCTTCTGCTAATTCTAATTCTTCAGGATATATTTTTTCAGGGGTGTAAGGATAGTCAAAAATGGTTCCGCCAACTGGGCAATAAAAAACCAAAGGGTCATCTTTGGCTGGCAAATAAAGTCTTTCTAATTTAGTTGTTCCCCCTTGTTCTTCAATAGAAGCTACGCTCTCGTAATATTCTGCCCTGGTAAGCAATCCTCTTTCTTTACAACCCTCTAAAACTTCATCAGTTAACCTACGAAACTTTCTTCCTTCCTCTTCAAAAATGTTTTTAATTTCAATAAGCTTTTCTTTATAAGCTAAAAGTTCTTCTGATTTTTCTTTATTTATTTTTAAAACCTTATTTATTTTTTTTTCCACTTTTTTACAGGGATTACCCTGGCAGCCAACCGGCAGAGCAAAATTTTTTGGTTTCTGACAAAGACCCTCAAGTTCTTCACAATGGCAGTCTTGAGTTAACTGTTTTAGATAATGATTTAAATCAGAAATTCTCTCAACACTTGCACTTTCAGTTTCTATTTTTTCTTTAAGAAATTCTTCAAAATTTCTCACCAGAGCCTCTAATTCATCGGTTCGCTTTTCTTCCCAAAGTCCTTTTTCTAACATTGGGCCAATTGGTATTTCCCAATAAATCTGGGTTATCTCTTCTTTCATTTTAACACATTTCCCTTCTCTGCATTCATAAGTATAAGGACAATCTTCATTGATCTTGCAGGAGGTTTTTATAACACATTTTCCTTCTTTTTTTTCACATTCAAAACCTCTCGGACAGTCTTTATTTTCTTCACAAAATTTAGGTTTCTTGAGAGGCGGAAATTCAAATTTTACCAATTCTGGATTAATGGTGGTTAAAATTAGGTAACCTGAAAGCAAAAGAATTGCGCCTAAAAAAGCTGAAGAAATTTGATCACGTGCTTCTTTTAATTTCGCTACATTACCGGTTGAAATTAAATAAAGAATCCCTCCCCGAATTAAAGAGCCGAAAAGAATTAAACCGATAATGGCAACGGAGAAACTAAAAATGTATCTGATGTATTCGGCCAGGCCGATTTCTAGTGTTTCTGGTTTTAGGCCAAAAATTTCCGGGTATTCAATTTCTAATTTTCTTTCTTGGGCAAAAAGAAAATAGGGTGAAAGCAGAACAAAAAAGAAAACTAAGGAAAAAATGATAACTACCCCTCTTTTTTTTATTATTTTTATTATCTTCTTAAGCATTATGAAATTATAACACGGAAATAAAGTTTTAAAAAGGTAAAGAACAGGTTAGTTTCATCCAGTCATTGATTTTTAATGTTTCTGCTCTTTGACCGGGCTGAATGCCATTTTTCAAAAGCCAGGATTTTACCTTTTTCTTATCTAATTTTAACATCTTTGAGAGATTATTTAAAATCTGTTTTCTGGGCCGGGAAAACCCTGCCTTAACTATCTTAAAAAATTTGTCTGAATCTATTTTTCTGTTTGTCGAAATCTCTGTAATCCGAAGGATGGCTGAATCAACTTCTGGTTGGGGCCAGAAGGATTTTTTGGAAATATAGCGAATAATTTTTGGTTGAGCATAAAATTGAACCGAAACAGCTAATAAGTTCATATCCGGGACTTTAGCGCAAATCCTTTGAGCCACCTCTTTCTGAACCACCAATACCATCTCTAAAGGTTTGACTTCCACACTTTCCAGAAATTTTCTGATAACCGGTGCTGTTAGATAAAAAGGCAGGTTAGCCACCACCTTGTAATTTCCAATTTCCAATTTCCAATTTCCAATTTTACGAATATCATCCTGGATGATTTCTATGTTCTTAAGATCTTTAAGAGTTTCTTTTAAAATTTCTATCATTTTTGGGTCTTTTTCGATGATAACAACTTTTTTTACTTTTTTTGCCAAGGCTATTGTTAAATTTCCGGTTCCCGGGCCGATTTCCAAAACAATATCATCTTCTGAAAGCTCAGCCGCCTCAATTATTTTTTTTAAAACTTTTTTGTCAATCAAAAAATTTTGACCCAATCTTTTAGAAGGTAAAAACCGGTACTTTTTGAGCAAGTTTTTTACTTCTAATTTTGAAACTAAGTCCATTTAATCATTGTATCACAAAAAACCCTTGCCCGGTAGTGAATTTTGGACAGAGCTTTACCCCGTTAGAAAGCCCCGCCCTTTCTAACGGGGTTTACTCTCTTTTTGTTTGCCAAAGACAAACAAGTCCAAAATCTACTACCGGGCTTGACATTAACTGAGAATTTTAAGAGAATAGAAAAAGAACCTATGTTACCATTTTTAAACCTCATCAGAAGATTGTTTTCTAATGGGGTAAGAATTAAAAAATACCTTCAGCCCGTTAAATTACTTTTGGTACTATTTAACAGGGTAAAAAAAATTAAGAGACTATTCAAAGATCCTCTTTTTTCTCTGGGAATAATTTCGATTATTCTCTTTATTATTCTTTCGGCCACTCCCTTTTTAAAATCTTTTCCAGAAGTTGCTAAAACTTCGTTTTACCTGCCTGAGTATTTTTCTTCTCAGAATCTTTTTTTGAGCTCGGCAAACAAATTTTTAGTGGAATCGCCCAATTTTCTTTTAGTTGAAAAAAGTAGTCTTCGGGCGGCCACGCCACCTTCTTTGGTTTCTCCTCAAGTTTTGGGAGTTTTAGTTGGAAAATCCGAACCAGAAGAGGCAAAAAAGGTAATTAGAGAATATATTGTTGAGAGCGAGGATACCTTATCATCCCTGGCGGAAAAATTTGAGATTTCTTTAAACACCATTCTCTGGGCAAATGATTTAACCAAAAAATCAATCATTAAGCCGGGCCAAAAATTAATTATTCCACCGGTTTCTGGAGTGATTCACCATGTCAAATCGGGCGACACGCTTTCGGAAATTGCCAAAACTTATAAAGGCAAAATAGAGGAAATAATAAGCTTTAATGAGCTTTCTAATGAAAATGATATCTATATTGGAGACGTTCTTATTATTCCTGATGGCGTTATGCCTCCGCCGTCAGCCAAACCCCGGCCGGCTCCTATTAGGATTCCCTTAGCTGACAGTCAATTTATTCTTCCGGTTTCTTCTCCTTATATATTTACCCAAGGCCTTCACTGGTATAATGCGGTAGATTTTTCTCATTCAGGATATGCCTGCGGCAAACCGGTTTTCGCCGCTGGTGGTGGCCTGGTCCAGAAAACCGGCTATGATAGAATTCTCGGTAATTATGTTAGAATTTTACATCCCAACGGCGTGGTAACTTTATATGGTCATCTTTCCGCAATTACTATTAAAAAGGGTGAAAGTGTTAATATAGGAGAGATAATAGGATATATCGGAAATACTGGTCGAACTAAAGGACTGACTGGTTGTCATCTCCATTTTGAAGTTAGAGGCGCCAAAAATCCTTTTGCCCGGTAGGTCTCTGGTCTCTAAGTTTTATATATTTTCTTCGCGGAGACGATAAGAAAGAGCTTCGCTTAAATGATTCAATAAAATTTTTTCTGAGTTTTCTAGGTCAGCGATAGTCCGGGCTACTTTAAGGACCCGGTGATAGCCCCGGGCAGACAGTCTGCCTGAATCAACAAATTTTCTCAAAAGATTTTGACCTGCCAAATCAATTTGGCAGTATTTTTTTATCTGAGGGATAGTCATTTCACTATTGGTTAAAAATTTTCTAGACTGGTCGGCGATGGTGGGAAGGTGACAGGTAAGTTGTAGCCTTTCTTTTTGAATTTTTCTGGCTTTTTTTACTTTTTCCCTAATTTTTATTGAACAATTTTCTAAATCTGGCATTGCTAATTTTTCATACTTTAATTGAGGGACAGTGATAAATAAGTCAATTCTATCCATTAAAGGCCCGGAGAGTTTTCTTCGGTACATTCGAATCTGGGAATTAGTGCAGGTGCATTTTTTTTCCGGATCGCCGTAATATCCGCAAGGACAGGGGTTAGAGGCGGCAACTAAAGTAAAACTGGCCGGAAAAGTGATTGAGTGTTTTGCCCTTAAAACAGTAATTTGGCCCTCTTCAATCGGTTGACGCAGGGATTCCAAAACATCGCGGTGAAATTCAGGCCATTCATCCAAAAATAAAACTCCCCGGTGGGCAAGAGTAATTTCGCCTGGCCGAGGAGGATTACCGCCACCAATCAGGGCAACTTCAGAAGCGGTATGATGGGGAGAGCGAAACGGTCTTAAATTAATTAAGGGTTTATTTTTTGGTAATAGCCCGGCGATGCTGTAAATTTTGGTTACCTCTAAAGCTTCTTCAAAGATTAAAGGAGGCAAAATTGAAGGAATGGCTTTAGCCAAAAGGGTTTTACCGCCACCGGGTGGTCCCATCATTAAAAGATGATGACCGCCGGCCGCAGCGATTTCTAAAGCTCTTTTTGAAGACTCCTGACCTTTGATATAACCTAAATCAACTGGATACTGAGGCTCTTTTTGATACTGGCTAACATCCCAGGATGGATAAACTATTTCTTTTTTTCCTTCTAAATAATCAATAGCCTCTCTTAAATTTTCCACTCCGAGAATTTTTATTCCTTTGATTAAAGCAGCTTCTTGAACGTTTTCTTTTGGCAGAATTATCTCGGAAAATCCTTTCTCTCGACAAAGGGTACTAAAAGAAATTACTCCTTTTATTGGACGTAATCTACCATCTAAAGCCAACTCACCTAAAAAAATTTTATTTGTCGGGTCAAATTTAATTTTCTCAACTGCCAGAAGATAACCCAAAGCAATAGGCAGGTCATAAATTGAACCCTCTTTTTTCAAATCAGCTGGAGCCAAAGAAACTAAAACCTTTATTGGTTGATGATGAGGAGATTGAAAGCCTGAACTTTCAATGGCCGCCCCTACCCTTTCTCGAGATTCCTCAACTGCTTTGTCTGGCAATCCCACAATTTCAAAATGCCTCAATCCGTATGAGGCATTCACTTCTACTTCAACTATTTGACCATCTAGACCCAAAATAGCAGCCGAAAAAACTTTTGAGAGCATACTAAATTGATAATACAATTGATAATGCAGAAGTTAAACTTCTACACCACATTTGAGACAGAAGCGGGCTTCGGGAAAAACTTTGAGTCGGGCAATCGGAATTTCTTTTCCGCATTTTTCGCACTTTCCGTATTTTCCTTTTTCAATCTTTTCTAAGGCTAAATTTATATTTTTGAGTTTGGTTTCCAAAGCGTATTCAATCGGCAATAAAGTTTCATATTCTTCAATTTCATCAGCTGCTTTTTCTAAGGCAGCACCACCCGATTCTTCGCCATTGTATTTTGGAAAAATCGTATCCCAATCGTCGGGAAGTTTTTCATCCTTTTTGGCAAATTTTTTCAGCTCTTCTTCAAGAGCCATTTTTTCCTTTTTCAATTTCTCTTTTAATTTATTAATTAGTTTTTTATTCATCTTGTTAGAAATCTGTCTTTATATAACTGAAAGTTAATTTAAAACAGACTTTTGTTATTCTATAATACCCCGTTTTTTAGAGAACAGAAAAATTTCTTAAATTTTTTCTGCCGAGTACTTCTAAGGGGGTTTATTTTATTAATAAGTTATCAATAGTTTTTATTATACTTTGACCGGAAAAAGTCAAAATAAAGAAATCATCCAATATGGCCCAGCAAATTCCAAAATTTTTCGGAGGCATAGAAAGATAATGGATAGCCACTTCCTTATAAGAAGTAGACTTGAAATTAGGAACAGGGGCTGGCCCCTTTTTCCCCAAAGTTAAAAGAAGTTTTTCCAAATCTTTTTCTAAACTTTTTTCCCAGGAATTTACTAAACCAGCCAGATTTTGTTTTTCAACTATTTTAGCTACAAATCCCAATTGATTTTTATTTTGAGAAGAGTAAACAAACAAAGTAAAATCATTATTTAATTTCTCATAGAAATTATCCGGAGTTTTAACTTCAAAAGCTTCAAAAAAATCTTTGAGGCCTAAAATTTTATTCTCTTTAGTATTTTTAATCAAAATTCGGGTAAATTGATTTTCCGGAAAATTTTTTTCTAAAAGTGATGATAAGGCTTGAGGGATTTCTTCTAAAGATAGGGTTTCCAGAGTTTCCGTGGCTTCAACTGAAATTAAGGCTGGAGGGATTACTACTTCCGGTTCCTCAACAACTTCTTCAACTTCTTCGATCGGCTGGATAATTTCTTCTTCGATCGGTTGGATAATTTCTTCTTCCGCTTCTTCCGGTGGAATAAACTGTTTTTCTATCGGCGGTTTTCTTACCCGAAAAAACCAGAAAAGAAAACTACTTAATAATATTAAAAAGAAAATAAGAATTATTCCTCTAATTAAAATTTTTAGAGAGGGCTCTGGTTTTTCAGGAAGGGGTTCGGGAAATAACATCTCCGGAGGACTTGCTGAAAATGAAGGAAAGGATGGCTTTAGTTCTTCGAATTCCTTAACCCTCTTTCTTATTTCTTCAGTTTCTTTTTCTCTTTTCTCTTCTTCTTCACGAACTTCTTCCCTTTGAATTTCAGTTCTTTCTTCTATTTCTATTTTGCCTGGTTTTTCATTTTCCGGAATTTTCTCTGATATTGGTGGTGGTGGTGGAGGTGGTATTGGTGGTGGTGCTATTGGTGGAGGTGGTGGTGTTGGTTTTGGAGTTGGCGGCACCTCTTTTTTTCTTTCTATTTCTTCAGGAAATCTTTTTTCTTCTGGTTGAGAAACTTCAATTAGAGATATCAAATCTTCAATTTTTACCCCACTTTCTCTTATTTTTTTCAAAGAGATATTAATCTCTTCAACTTTTTTCTCTAATTCTTGTTCCTTCTTTTTGAATTTTTCTATCTCAAACTGAATTTCTTCCAGCTCCTCGCGTTCCTTTTCTCGCCTTTTTACTATTTGCCATTTCTCTTTTTCCGTTTCTTTTCTTTCTTGTTCAATTTTCCTTCTTCTTTTTTCAATTTCTCTTTTTTCTATTGGGTCAATAATTGCTTCTTCTTTTTTCTCAAGTATTTCTATTTCTTCTTCTAAGGCTTTTTCACTTTCCAAAATTTCACTAAAAATCCTTTCGGTTTCACTCTTTTTCTTAATTAAAGTTTCCGCCTTTACCTCAAAAGTTAATCTTTTGTCCTCAATCAATTTAAACTCTTTCTCTAAGTCTGCCTTTTTCTTTAACAAATTTATTGCCTCCTCTTCATTGATAATATTTCTGCACTCTTCTTTTATTTTTTCCGCTCTTTCCTCCAGCTCTTCAATTCTTAAATCTACCTCTTTTATTTTTTCTTGAATTTTGATAATCTCTTCTTCAACTACCCATTTTTTTTCTTCAACCTCTTCTCTTTTTTCTTCAATTTGCCACCTTTTCTTTTCTATTTCCTCTTTCTTTTCAAAAGGTGCTTTTTTTTCTTCTTCTTCAATGAGCTTTTTCTCTTTTTCTATTTCTCTTTCCTTTGTTAAAATTAGGGATAGCTTCTCTCTTTTAATTTTTTCAATTTCCATCAAAAGCTGGGACTTTTTTTCTTCAAATGGCTTTCTTTTTTCTGGAATTAGGAATAATTCTTTTTGCAACTGACTTTTTTTTTCAGCCAAGAGTTCTTCCTTTTCTTTTAAACGGTTTATTCTTTTTTCTTTTTCCTCTTCTTTTTTTCTTTTCGCTTCCTCGGCTCTTTTTTCTATTTCTTCAGCGATTTTTTCTTCTTCAATTTCCGGAGCGACAGCAGGGGGAGAAAAAAACGGTTTCTCTTCTGCAAATTCTTTTACCTCTTTCTCTTCTACCTCTTCTACTTCTTTCTCTTCTTTCTCTTCAATTAGAATCCTTTTTACTGGTGAAGGTGGAGGTGGTGGAGGCAGAACTACTTCTTTAATTGGCGGTTTTTCTTCTAGTCCTAAGACAACCACTTTCTTTCTTGGTTTTTCTGTTTCAATTCCTCTCAACCTAGCAATATCTTTTTGCATGGTGCGAATTTCCTCTCTTCTTAAAAAGATTATTTTTTTATTTTCTTCTTTCATAGTTTCGTTTACTCCTATCATCAAATCTTTGGTGAAGGGGTTTAACTTCTTTTAAAGAAAGGTTTATTCTTCCCTGTGTGTCAATTGAGATTACTTTAACCGGAACAATATCGCCAATTTTAACTACATCCTCCACCTTTCTTACTCTAAAAGGAGCCAGTTGGGAAATGTGAACTAGGCCTTCCTGACCCGGTAAAATCTCCACAAAGGCGCCAAAATCCAAAATTCTTTTTATCTTTCCCTGAAAAACTTCCCCTACCTTAACTTCTCGGGTAATATTTTTTATCCAGGCACTGGCTTTTTTGACCGCCTCCTCTTTTTCGGCAGTAACAAATACCTTACCTGAATCTTCAATATCAATTGACACTCCGCACTCCTCAATTATTTCATTAATTACTTTTCCGCCCGGGCCAATCACTTCCCTAATTTTTTCTGGATTAATTTGCAAGGTCAAAATTCTGGGAGCGAAAGGAGATAGTTCCGATCGAGATTTTTCTAAAACTTTGCTCATTTCTTTTAAAATTTGTTGCCGAGCTTTTTTCCCTTGTTCAAGCGCTTCGCTTAAAATTTTTTCAGTAATTCCTTTAATTTTGACGTCCATCTGGATAGCTGTCACTCCCTTTTCCGTTCCGGCGATCTTGAAATCCATATCGCCGTGATGATCCTCTGGGCCTTGAATATCGGTTAAAATTTTATAATCTTTTTCATCACTCATTAACCCTAAAGCAATGCCGGCAACCGGTCTTTTAATGGGCACACCCGCATCCATTAAAGCCAAAGAAGAAGATGATGAAGCTGCCATTGAGGTAGAACCGTTGGAAGATAAAATTTCCGAAACAATTCTAATTGTGTAAGGAAACTCCTCAAAAGAAGGGATCAGAGGTAATAAAGCTTTTTCTACCAACATTCCATGGCCAATATCTCTTCGGCCAGGACCCCTCATTGGTTTAACCTCGCCAGTTGAGTAAGGTGGAAAATTGTAGTGGTGCATAAACCTCTTTTTGCCGACGATTTCCATTCCTTCCAATAATTGTTGATCACCTGGCGTTCCCAGAGTCAAAATAGAAAGAGATTTGGTCTGACCACGGCAAAAAAGGCCAGAACCATGAGTTCTTGGTAAAATCCCGGCCTGGCAATGAATTTCTCGGAGCTCATCCAATTTTCGGCCATCCGGTCTCTTCTCCTCTTCAATTACCTTTTGGTGAACCAACCTGTCAATTTCTTTTTCAAAGAAATCTTGAGCATAACTGGTTTTCCCCATTCCCGGATACTTCTCTTCGATAAAACAGCTTAATTGTTCTTTTAGAGTATTTACTTCATCTATTCGCTTCAGTTCATTCTTTTGGTACAAAGCCATCTCTAACCTACCAGCCAAAAATTCTTTAATTTCTTTTTCTAACTCAAAATCAGTTGCTGGCGTTTGTAGAACAAATTTTTCTTTACCTATTTTTTTCTGAATCTCTTTTTGAAAATCAATTAGTTTTTTTAAATAGGGTTGGCCAAACTTTAGAGCCTCTAAAATTAAATTTTCTTCCAGTTCCTCAAAACTACCTTCAATCATATTAATTAAAATTTGCTCATTTTGTTCTATTCCGGCTAAAATCAAATCCATTTGACTTTCCTCTCTCTCCTGGTAAGTCGGGTTTAGAATGAATTTATCGTTTACCCGACCAATTCTAACCGCTGAAACCGGGCCTGACCAGGGGATGTCAGAAACTGATAAGGCTTGAGAACTAGCCATTAGCCCTAAAATATCAGGATCATTTTGACTGTCCCAGGATAAAATGGTGTTAACCACCTGAACTTCTTGATTAAGATTTTTCGGAAAAAGAGGACGAATAGCTCTATCAATCAATCTGGCATTACAAATTGCCTTATCAGAAGGCCGACTTTCCCTTTTGATATACCTGGGACCTCTGATTTTGCCGGCGGCATAATATCTCTCTTCATACTCAACCATTAAAGGAAAAAAACCTTTTCCTTTAGTTTCGTATTTTGACATAACGGCAGTAGCCAAAACCAGCGTGTCGCCATAGCGTAAAAAACAAGAACCGTTGGCTCGCTCAGCTAAATTTTGAATTTCTATTTCAAGATCTCTATTTCCTATTTCTAATTTAAATTTCATAATTTTACAAAATTATAATCTGAATATTATCCAAATGATATTCAAATACTCCGAATGATGTATAAAAAATCGTTTTAGCTAATAGAATTCGTGACATTCGAATACAATTTGTAGATTCCGATTACATTGTTATTTTTTAAGTAAGTATTTTTCCGGTTCTTCCTCTAAATCAATGAATTCATCGGCCACCTCTTTTAAACGAGTTGAGGCCGATCGACCAAAAGCGATAACTTCAACCCTTTTCCCTTGATTTTTTAAATATTCCACTAGAGCTACAAAATCGCCATCTCCAGAAGCTAAAACAATGGTGTTAACGTCAGAGGCGATTCTTATCGCATCAATGGTGATTCCTACGTCCCAATCAGCTTTTTTTAATCCGCCATAAAATTCTTGTAAATCTCTGACCCTGGTTTCAATCCCTAATTTAATTAGGGCTTCAAAAAATGGTTTTTCCTCACCACTTTTGGTTCTGACTACATAGGCAAAAACCCGAATTAAATTTCTTCCCGAAATTGCCAATTTCAGAATTTCTCGAAAATTAACCCGAGCCCTATATAAATTTTTAGCCGAATGGTATAAGTTTTGAACATCAATCAAAACTCCTACTTTTTGACCAGAATGTTTAATAGCCATTTATTTAAAATTATTCAATTAACGAATTAACGCATTAAAGAATTAATTCGTTAATTGGCAATTCATTAATAAACAATTGATTAATTTTTTCATTTCTTCAATCCAATTTTCTTAACAATACTTTTATATCTCTTTTCATCTTCTTCTTTTAAATACTTCAAAAACTTCCTTCTTTTGGCCACCATTTTCAAAAGCCCTCTCTTGGAATGAAAATCTTTAGGATGAGTTTTCAAATGTAAAACCAACCTTTTAATTTCCTCGGTCAATAAAGCAACCTGAACTTCGGGTGAGCCAGTATCAAGCTCGTGTAGTCTATACTTTTTAATAATTTTCTCTTTTACCTCCGGAGTCAACATAACATTTATTCTATACTTAATTCTACCATTAAAAAACAAAAAAAGCAAAATATCTTTTGCATAATTCTGAAAATAGTTCAAATTCCAGTAGTAAAGCAAAACTTACTGCAGGGCCCAGCATTTTTTTGCCACCTGCAGCGCCAAAGATTTACCTGCCTAAATTGGACGGCTCGTCGGTTCTTTGACAACCTCTATTTCTATTCACAACTTCATCAAGATTGTAAAGTTGTTTATCAAAAGAGGCTGGTGAAGGCAAGTCGGCCAGTCAAACCAACCTCTAACTTATCAATCTCTTCTAGTAAGATTTATGATTTCAAAAAAATCTATGTGAATGACTTAGGAATCTACCGAATTGTCATTTGGAACGAAAAAATCTACATTACCAATAACTACCAAATTTCAACTTTAGAAGTCATTGATTACTATAACCCTTTCAATCATCATAAAAACTTTTTTGAGTTTGGGTTTGAAGTGAGCTTCATTTTATCACTTAAATTTTATCTTAGTAAAGTGTCTAAATTTCGGGGATCAGTCCAGGTTTTGATTTTGGAAGGTTTCTGGTTTAAAATGAATTAGAATAACCTCTACAAGAACAAATATTCAAAACTTTATCTGACAAATACCATTAAGCAAAAAAGGTCAAACCTTGATTTAACTGATTTAGTTTTAAGAACCATTTTAAAATATGATTGAAATTGACGGGTCTTTCGGCTCCGGTGGAGGACAAATTTTGCGAACGGCTACAGCTTTAGCAGTGGTAACTAAAAAGCCTTGTCATATTTTTAATATAAGAGCTAAACGTCCCAGGCCCGGGTTGATGCCTCAGCATCTTTTAGGTCTTCAGGCTCTGGCTTATCTTTGTAATGGGCGATTAGAAGGTGATAGTTTAGGAAGCGAAGAAATTAAATTTTATCCTGGCCAAACTTACAGAAATCAAGTCTCTGTCAATATTCCGACTGCTGGAAGTATCACTTTAGTTTTACAAACTTTAATTCCGCCAGCTTTGTTTGCTCCTAGGCCAATTAAAATCTCTTTTGGGGGAGGAGCAACTGATACTTTTTTTAGCCCCAGTATTGATTATTTTCAATATGTATTTTTGAAAATTTTAGAAATGATGGGGGGCGAGGTCGAAGTCAACATCATAAAACGAGGCTATTATCCAGAGGGTGGAGCAAAAGTGGAAGTTAAAGTTTTTCCATCAAGATTAAAAAACCTTAATCTTTTAGAAAGAGGGGCGCTTAAAAAGATTTTGACAATTTCAGGCGCTTCAAATGCTTTAAAAAATAAAAAAGTAGCTGAACGCCAATTAGCTGGAACACGAGAGATTTTAGGGAGACTTAAATTGCCGCTTGAAGAAAAGGTTGAATATTATTCTACTTCTTGTCCCGGAAGCTCGATTTGTATAGTTAGTCAATTTGAAAACACAGTGTTGGGAGTAGATGGTTTAGGAAAATTAGGAAAACCAGCAGAGCAGGTCGGACGAGAATGCGCCTTACAACTTTTGGAGGAAGAAAAAACAAAAAATTGTTTAGACAGGTATCTGGCGGATCAAATTCTTCCTTACTTAGCTTTAGCTAATAAGAAAAGCCAAGTAAGTATTTCTAAACTTACCCGCCACGCCGAGACTAATATTTGGATCACTGAAAAATTTCTTCCCGTGGGATTTAAAATAAGAGACAATATAATTGAATGTAAAAAGAAAAAATTTTAATAAAACAGCGGGGAATTATTATCCCCGCTGTACCTCACCAAACCGCACCGCACCTCATCTTACCTCAACACACCTCACCTCACCGCACCCTACCTTAAAATATACATCTATTTTCCGAAAAGATAGCTTCCCAAAAATTTTCTCTTTTCTCTTTTGCTTTTCAATTTTTCTAAAGTATCATTGGTGAAATGGCAGCATTTCACTCCATTTAACCTACAAAGTTTATATTTTAGGATATCGTTTTGAATCTGTTTTTTGTCTTTTAAATGACGTGTTCCACCCGGTTCAAAAATTGAAATTAATTTTCTATTTCTAAACACTGCTAAATCAGCATGGCCATGATTCCAAATATGCTGTAAACTTTTATTTTCGGGCTCGAGAAACAGATTTTTTAAAGGAATTTCTCTTTTAAAAATGAATTTATCTTTCCAAAATTTGTTAATTAAATTTTTTGTTTTCTCTATTTCATCCATAGTTTAATAAGAGAGCGGAGAAGAATTTCTCCGCTGTAGCCCACTATACCCCAACACACCAAACCCTACCCCACCCCATCCTACCTCACCAAACCAGACCTTATTGAAACTCTTATATTTAATTTACTTTTCTACTTCAAACTTTTCTATTGTAAATCTTCCATATCCTAATTTCCGTCCATCCCTGATACCGATGAACTTGCCTGCTCGCGTTAACAATTTCATTATGTCTTCCTTATTAATAATTTCTTCGTCAAAATTAATTTCAAAATCAATTTCCCATTCATCAAATCTTGGCCTTGAACGAAGAATAAGGTTTCTACCTTGAAGCCTGACATACTGTTTATCAATTTCGTAATTTGACAACTTTATAGGATAAATTTGAGGTGGATATATTGAAACTGCCTGAAGCACCTTAGATCTTAGATTAACCATTCCTTTTTTCACCCCTTTTGAGGCACCTTCTAGACATCCCTTAATCCATTTAGAAGGAAAATAGATTTTCCCATTTTTATCTTTATATAATCCTTTTTCAGCTTCTTCTTCAGGATTAAATTCTTTTCCAGTATCTCTAATTTTACTTTCTGATTCTTGAGGTAAAGCATGCATTAACAACGGCCCAATATTTACTAATTTGACCTTTATGGTTTGCATATTGACTTAATCCTTATGATTTAGAAAGTTTTTTAGATTGTTTTAATCTCGCAACCTTTACTTTACGTAAACAACGAGGGCAAGAAGCCCAATAAGGATTTTTTCCTTTATAATTCCATTTATAATTGCAGAATTTGCACTTTAGTTTCATCTAACTAACTATATACTACCAAAACAAGAATTATTATCAAGAAGAGTTTTCCACAGATCCAATTCTCTTTTCTTCCAATTCTAAAACCAATATCTGGGTTATTGAAAAATTTATGGATGGTAAATTTGAGATAGAAGACAATTTAATTTCTTGGATCCCTAAAAAATCCTGAGCATTAAAGAGGTAATCGAAAAATAAATTATTAAACTTGAGATATCCCTGATAATTGTACCGACAGGACCTGAACCAATCGCTGGGTCTTTTTTTGTTTATTTAAAAGGTAAGGGACTAACAGGCCGAGAAAGAAAGAGTTGACAATGGTAAAGAATAAAGAAATTCCCAAAATAATTCCAAGGTAAGGAAGTTTAAACCATAAATAAGAAACTAAAGCAAGCAGGGCTCCTAAAATTAAGGCAATAGAGAGACTAACTCTGATTTCTTTCAAAAAGTAATTCTTCATATTTAGACGGTAAACTAAGCTTCTAATGAACATAGTGGACCCCTTTCTTTAAAAGACTACAACCTACCCTCCCATCTGAGGTGCCTTCAAGGAGGGTGGCGGGAGGGTTGGAGTCCCATTGGTCTTTGGCAAATGGGTCCCTAGGTGTCAAAACCTGCAAAGACTACAACCCACCCACCACCCTCCCAGCCTTCAGCTGGGCACCTCACTAAGGTATCGCTTCCAAAAGCGACTCGGCCTCGTTTAACTTAAGTTCTTACTCGCTTTTGCTCGCGATAGAATTTCCTATACAACAATGATAAGAAGGGACATAATAATTTTTGAGGATATCTCAGGCACAGTTATTTAATTTTCCAAGTTAAAAATC
>JASEJL010000087.1 GCA_030016465.1 Patescibacteria group bacterium
TCAAACTCCTAAAAACCCCTCCATTTTTTGCCCGCTCGCCGAAAAATTTTTGGCGGGAAATTTTTGCGAAATTAAAAAAGCCAGAAGTGCTCCCGCAGCAGGGATCACTCTTTTAAGAGTTGAGGAGAGAGATTTTTCTCCTACTGCGAAAGCGCTTCTGACTTCTTTTTATTATAACAAAGAAAAGTAGAAGGAGGTTTTGTTTTAGAAGACCTCCTAAAACTCCGTTTTTGAACAACGTCACAAGTCCTCAAATTCCATCTTCACTTCCTTGATTCGCTTGAATCCCTTAAACCGATAATACCTGCCAGCAGCTTCAACCTCGTTCTCCTCTTTTGGGACGATTTCCATATCTGCTCAGAGAGGTTTGATGTCCATTTTGGTAATTTTGGCGATCACTGAAAGAGAAGCTACAATAACCATTTCGTCATAGCCGCCTTTTTTGTAAATTTCTACTACTTTCTCGGCCAACATAAATGACGTTGAAATCTGGTCGAGTTTTACCTATCCAAAGATTCTCTTCAGTTCTACCTCTTGACTTTTCAGCCAAGGGTGCCGGCTCATCCATAAAATCTTTTTCATTCTCTTTACCTTATGTTTTTGGAAAGAACTTATTCTCTCCTCTCTCAGCTTACCAAAAATTGATAAGCTGGGAAAGGGAGAGAAACTGATTGGTTGTCAGCTTCCCCTTAAACCCTTGAACCCTATTTATTTTGCGCGGCTCGAGTCAGGAAGCGCTTCATCTCAGCACCTCCTGTACCAGATGTTCGAGTTGACCGAGATTCCGGCACTCGAACACTTGATCGCAGACTCGGGCATAAGTACTCATTATCGAGTCGCCCGAGTCCCATTCCTCCGCTGGTTCAGGATTAAGCCAAAGAAGTTTTTTGGCTTTTTCCCTAATCTCACGGAGGCATTCCTTCCGGGAATTATTGTTATTATTCCGAGCATCGCCGAGAACAATGACCGTTGTCTTCGCGGTCACTGCCTCGAGATACCGGGAACAAAACTCCCGGAAGGAATTGCCAAAATCAGAGAAGCGGTCCCAAGAGATATTTCTCGAGGAACGAGCCTTCTGAATGGCTTCAGCCGCCGTCTCCTCTTTAAAATACGCCGTTATTTCGTCGATACGATCGACGAAAGCAAACGACCTAACTTTAGTGAATTTATCCTGCAGGGCATAAACCAACTGCAGCATAAACTCTGAGAACACGGCAACCGAGCCGCTCACGTCGCACAGAAGGACCAACTCCGGTTTTGCCAGCTTCTTTTGGCGAAAAGCCAGCCTAAACGGAACTCCTCCGGTTTGCAGCGATTTACGGAATGTTCCCCTAATGGAAACTTTTCCGCGTTTCGCTGCTTTCTCGCGACGTGAAATTCTTGAAGCAAGCTTACGAGCCAGCTTGGCAATCCTGACCCGTATCTCCTCAATCAGATCCATATTGGAGTCGTAGCGGAGGCTATTGAAATCAACTTCCTCCAGCTTCGGTCTCCTCATAATCTGATCGAGGGCTTTTTCTCCAAACCTTCGGACTGCCTCCTCCTCCACAGCTGAGGCAATTTCGTCCTCCAGTTTGGAGAAGACTTGCTCAAGAAAGTGATTCGCTTCTTCGTCGCCCATTTGCTGGGATAACTCTTGCTGCAGGCGAGTTCTCATCGCCCCCAGGTGAAGTTTTTGTTCAATCTCAGATTGGGCTGACTGAAGCGAGTCCAGGTTGATTTCCTCAACCTGTTTGACTCCCTCTCTAGCGATTTCACTCATGAGAGATTTATCGCCTTCAAGAAGAGCCTTAGCAATTTTCTCTGAAAGAGAAAGTTCTTTGGCTTGGCCTGGTTGGCCATCACCAGAACCTTCCTTCCCGATTTGCTCGTCACCAGCAACTTGGCTTTCTTGACTACCAGAACCTTGGCCTTCCTGGCTTACAGTGCCAGTCTCGGTCTCGGCCTGACTCTCGTCAGTTTGACCGTTACCGGTTTGGCCTAGCTGGGTTTCGGACTCACCGCTTTGACTTCCGCCATCAGCGGTTTGCCTTTCATCAGCTTGACCGCTTTTCTGACCTTCTAGGCTTTGACCTTCGGAGTTTTCACCCTGTTGGTCTTTGCCATTCTGGCCAGATTGCTGACTTTCGTCAGTACCGGGCTTTGGAACTTCTTTCTGCGCCTTCTCCAGTTCCTTTTGGAACTGTTCCTCTGCCTCGCTTGAGGCCTCAGAAGAGGCATCAGAAGTTTCTCCGCCCAGCTGGCGCCGCAGTTCCTCTAGCTCTTTGAGAAAGCTCTCCTCGTCCTTCCTCGCAGAACCATTTTCTCTGCGACGCTCCAGGCCTTGCGCTTCCTGCATTTGCTTTTCCATTTGTCCAAGCTCTCGCAGAAAGTCCTGTTCAGACATTTTCTGCTTTTGCTCAAACTCCTGGAGCTTCTGCATGAAGCGCTTGGCTTCAAGCTCTTTTTCTATCTTCTGATTGGCTTCTCTTTGCTCTTCTGGAGCAAGGAAACCAACCGAAAAGAAGAGACTAAAGAGCTTGTTGAAAATCAGGTAATTCCCGATCTCTTTCACCAAACAAGAGCGAAGAGAAATGCGGAAATTCTCCCGATCCTCTATCCCCATAACCTGAACCGCCCGAAAAGCATCAAGCGATTCAGCTATCGAGACCCGAACTCCGGCTTGCCGGAGGCGCTGGATGAAATCAATGAGTTTCTTCTCCATCTTTACGCCTCCTTGGGCCGGGGCTTACCCTTGGTTGAAATCTCCGAGGTAAGCGCCTCCAGTTCATTCAGCGGATGGGCCATCTGCCATTGGACCACCTCTTCCTGGTTAGTAAAATAACGGTGGTCCTCAACTCTAATTTTTAAATGCTCATCCCTCATCCTCCCACTGAAGGTGACCTCACCATCCTTCAGGTATACTTCTCCGGCAATTAACTCGCCTTCAAAGTATCCTTTAACCATCTCCTTTTCAGTGTTGACAAAGTAGATGGTTTTTAAGGCCCGACAAACCTTCCAGAAGTCATGAGCTTTCGCTACGACTCCGAACTTAAGCTTTTGAACTTCAATCTCGGGGAGGTGCGTTAAATACTTCTTCGAAAGCACCCCCAGCACCCCGCCGACGATTTCATTGGCAACTGCCAAATTCTTCGTTAGGACTTCTAGCGTTGGATTTGAATACTTATCCTTCGCCGGAATCTCCCGGAGTCCGCAGACATTGGGAACCTTTGCCTGCAAGTCCGTTGCCACGAACCCTTTCTGGCGAATCATCCAGGTAAGGATCGCGGACTTTTGTTTGATCTCAGGAAAAATTGAAATTTTCATTTTTTTTCACCTCCT
>JASEJL010000088.1 GCA_030016465.1 Patescibacteria group bacterium
ATGGAGTAGTTGAAGGTTTTGGATAAAACGAAACTTAACCTTGGTTCTTGGATTAATTTCAATAATATTTTTACGTTTGTTACCAACGTCTCCTCATTTCCCGCCTTCATTGGTCTTTCAAAATGACCAACTAGATTATGAAACCTCTACTATATCAAGTTTTACTGACGGGAACAAACTTCTTAGCTTTTCTTTTTGTTCCTCAAATCGATCCTTAATCTCTTTTGGAGTATTGCTTTCAGGCGCGTTTGTAACTATACTGCAATAAGAAGCCGCATTAAGAATCTCACTCATTCTGCCAAAACAAAGGGCATCTTGTACTCCTATTTTGAGATAATCACAAACTATTACTCTATGTATTACTTGTTTTGCGAAAAGGATCTGTTTTACTGCAAGCTCCTCAGTGTTACCGTGACAATAGAGTCCTTCATCAAATCTTATGCCACTAACGCCTATTATTATCTTCTTTGGGTGAATAGTGTCATATGCGGTTTCTGTCTGCGGTCCAAAAAGTGCATTTAAATCTCGATCATATCGACCTCCAGCCAAGAGTAGATTATAACCAAATTGAGGTGGTTCGTCTTTAGGGTTTAAAATTTCAAATGCCCCCATGTTATGGGTAAGAATAGTCAATCGCTTATTAATATGTGCCCTTGTCTTATACATGACTTCGGCTATTGCTGCAAGAGATGAACCAGCGTCAAGAATTACTGAATCTCCCTCTTCTAAATATTTTTCAACAATCCTGTGAGCAATTACTATCTTTGCCTCTGACCATTTACTTCCACCTCTCCATCTTTCAGCCCAATATGTGGACATCATTGATTTATGGCTCTTTGTATTCTCCTTTTTTCTGGAGCCTTCATGTTATTAACCTCCTTTTCAAATTTAAATAGATTTTCATTGATGAAGGATATTGCTTATTCTATCTATGATTTTTGTCTGCGTATTTTTATCCTCAATAAAACCTTCAAAAAAGTCAATTTGCAACTTCTCATAGTTATAGTTCATAGGACGGAGTTTAGCAACCTCTTCAAGTCTTTTTCGCACAAATTCCTTATTTATGTCTGAATCTTTATTAACAATTAAAATATGTAATGGCTTAGACTTCGTTGTGGAGACATAAAGAAGCATTTCAATAACATCCTTATCATGAAAGCTAAAACCTATAAAAGCACAGAGACTACATTCTTTTAATAAAATTTCAAATTTATTGAACGCTGTCCTGAAAGGTTCATCGCCAATATTGAATCTACTTCCAGGATCCATAATGCACGGTATATCAGATGGATTGCTTGGTTGCCCTCTCGAATAATATATTGATTCTTTCCCAAAAAACCAATGAGTACATCCATGAAGTCTATATATATACCATCTGGACTGTCCTTTATCTGGGATTATTCATACATAGAAGAATTCCAAACTCCATGTCCTTTGCGCAAAAAATCACCTTTTATCCCTGTTACCAAACTGATCTCAGGTTCTTTTAATCCTTTTTCAATCCACATTTCTTCGAAGGCCATGTCATAATTCGTCGTTACTATATGCAAATTACCCTCATTAAATTTTGCAATTTCCTTATAAAAATCATATTGGCTATTCAATTTCTCTTTAATTTCATTCCTTTTTTGTTCTGTGAAATGTCCATAATGGGAAGTCTTAAGTCTCTCTATAGCTATTTTTGTTATACGTATCTTTTCAAAAAAAGCAGTTAATCTATTTCTCTGAATTGTTTTATTGGAGGAATAATCACTAAAAAGACTATCAGATAACATTGTCTTCTCAGCATCCAAATAATTCTCTAATTGCCACAAAATTCCCTCAATATCGACTCTCTTACCAACCAATTCCATAGACGAAATAATCTTATCAAGAAATGGTTTTATGTCTCTACCTAAATTATCTTCTGTAAAAAGTGTTTTGAAAGTAACAAACGTTTGACGACCAAATGGAGCAGATGAACCTGCCCCTAAAAATAGAATTACTTTTGAAGAATTAATTAGAAATTGTGCTTTACTATTTTCCATCTTTCCTCATTCCTGCAAAATTTCCTTCAAGTTGTCATCATTTTGACGCCTTTAGGGCGAAATTGCTATAACCAGTCCTCAGCAATAGATGGAAGTGGTTTGACATCAGGCATAGCATTTCATTCCTGTCTTTTCAATGATCTCTGCCAGCCGGTGAAGAAGTGTTTTTACATTTGTTACCAACGTCCCCCCATTCATTATTATTTTTTAACTCTCGACAAATATTCAGAATGGAACGATAACCTTTATGTCTGAAATCTTCTCAAAATCCTCCTTGTTTTCTGTCACAATTTCAGTAATCTCATTCTCCTTCATACAAGCTCCAATGAGAGCATCCCATAAATGGATCTTATATTCAGAAACAAGATCAATAGCACTTAAAAATGTGCCCTCATCCCTGTCGATAATTCTCCAATTGCCTGATTTAAGAATGTCTTCCACAATAGTTTTTGCTTTTGCAACATCAATAGGGTTTTCGACTTTTTGGGTGATGACAACAAAGAATTCCATCAGGTTTTGCAAGCAAACAATTCCTCCACCCACTTCCCAAACTTGTTTCAGGAGGCTCTTTGACACCTCATGTTTTGTTCCCTCAGAGGTATCGTAAGCGTATACAAGAATGTTTGTATCAATGAGCTTATCTGGCATATAGATCCTCCCGTTTTGAATATAATTTTTTCCCAAGATAAAACCCTTTGTCAAGGAGTTTCATCTGTCTGTCTTTTATCTCTTCTTGTTCGTCCTTGTAAAGTGTTTTTAACATAACAAGGATTTGCGTTCCAGCAGGAAGTTCTATATGTTTCTCAAGACGGATAACATCGCCCTCAACTATCCCCTTATAAACCTTTTTCAAAGCTTTCACCTCGTATAATATGTCTATCAGGGTGATATGTACCACCCTCTCAATAAACCGTAGGTTTATTAATAACGAGTGGGGGACGCTGGTAAGAAACGCAAGAAATCACCCTAATAACCTGTCTTTCAAGTCACTATTGTTGTTAAATATTCTTTCTCCTCGGGCTACTTCTGTATTCACTGCTTGTCGACTAATGGATAGCCTTCTACCTACCTCAGTCAAACTGAATCCCAGATAGTTTACGCAAAGAAAAGAAATGACTGCTCTGGCATCGGATATCTTTCCCTTGCGACTTCCAGAAACCAGATTCTCTAATTCGTATTCTTCCTTATCATAATCCAATTACTTAAATTCCGCGAATCCACGCCTCCGTGATTGGTTCTATATCAATTTCTTGGCAATTTC
>JASEJL010000089.1 GCA_030016465.1 Patescibacteria group bacterium
AGTGACATTAAAGGACACAACAGGTGAAACGGCATCGAGGTCGTTTACGGTAACCTATCAGCCATCTATTGAGATTGACAATGACATTGTGCATGCAAAGATAGACACGGATCGTGCTTGTGTTACCAGCCTTGTCTTCAAGAAGGGCAGCAATCAGGAACTCATTAAGCCTCAGGGCGGACGCTATCTCATTGACCTCGGTGTTGACCCGCGACTTGGTAGCTATCTTAAGACCGGTTGGCAGTTGGATAGCACTGATGAGCAGCCGAATTACTGGAAGTTATCCTTCAGGCATCCGTCAGGCTTTGCTAATGAGATGGTTCTCTCCTGGACCGAGGATCACGTTGAAGTCAGCGCCGATGTAACGGCCTATGAATCAATTGAGACGTATCCCAATTTCTGGCCGGGTGGTGGCTGTGAACAGAACCGAGACAAATGGGCATTCCCGACCGAGAGCGATGTTCAGATTGGTAGTTTTTCTTATCCTGGCGGCAGCGCCCAATCGATATACCCATCTGATAGTTCCTGGGGAACACCGACTGAAGGCTGGATTGCCTTTTGGGATGAGCAAGTGGATGAAGTCTATGGCTTCACCTTCTCCAGTGGTGTCCAGGCAAGGATCTGGAACGGAGTAGCAGCTAACCCCCAAATCCTTTTTCCGGCAGGCACTTCTCACATTGACTTTCATGTGGTTAAGCCAAAGCCTACAGTCGCTTATGAAGCCATTCGTGAGCTAACAAGTGGTCCATACCTGGTTCTCACCAAAGAGGTGGATAGGCTCTTCGCTGGCGCTGGAAATGAACTCACCTACATCCTGACTCCCAATAACATGGGAAATACTGAGGTAACAGGTGTTGTCATTGAAGACGTGCTGCCATCGAGTCTGGAATTCGTTGAAGGAAGCATTTCAAATGGAGGAATCTATGACTCAGCAACCAGACGAATCAGATGGGATATCGGGTCCTTAGCCGTTGGGGCAGAAGCGGACACCGTGACTTTCAAGGCAAGAGTGACTCAAGAAACTGCTGACGGAACACAAATTGTCAACACCGCCCGCATCTGGGCAACTGAACAGCCGATAGCTACTACTGCCTCTGCTGTTACTACAGTAGGTGTGCCTTCTATTGCAGGCATCTCACCTGACAAGGGCGGTAATGGTTTCAAACCAAGTATGGGAATTCTTCCTCCCTCATCAGTTTCAGCGTTTGTTACTGTATCCATTTTTGGTCGATATCTTGATCCAAATGCCGAGGTGAAGCTAACAAAGGCAGGTCAAGCAGATATTACAGCTATTTCCGTTACTGGCTTGTCTAATGGAAGCCGACTTACAGCAACATTCGATCTTACTCGTAAGATACCAGGTATTTGGAATTTAGTGGTGACTAATCCTGACAACAGTTCTGCCACACTTCCAAATGCCTTCACTATTGAGGAAGGCGGGGAACCTAAGTTGTGGATTGAGATTGTCGGGCTGGATCAGATAAGAGTGGGGCGGGAGCAAACTTTTTGGATTCGAGTGGGAAATTCAGGAAATGTCGATATTCCTTATATTATAATTCATATATCCCTTCCTAATAATCCTAAAATTAAACTATCATTGTCGGAATCCTTTTACCTATCTACAGAGAATGTAAATTGGAAAGAAGTTGACAAACCAAAAGTATGGAAAGAAAGGAAGGTTTTTCAATTATTTTGCGTGAGTCTTAAGCCTGGTGAAGCTTGCGCTCAACAATATAAATTAAAAGTAGAAGATATCATTTCTCCATTTGACATTGTAATTGAAGCTGCTCCTTTATCGTACACGCAATTTATAGATTATCAAAAAAAATGGGCAGAAGAAATACGCAAGTTGGTACTGGAAAATATAGAAGTAGTAAATGATGAAGTTCAAAAATATGCGAACAGCTCAAAAGATTGGTGGAATCATTGGAAGGTAGGATTAAATCTTATGTTAGGTTTTCCGATTAATGAATATCAACAAAAAGGTTATCCACTAGAAAGTGAGTCTTTCCATAAAAAACATTCTAAGTTTTTGTATGGAGGCATAGAAGGAGACATAGTAGAAGAGGAGTGTGTAGAAGAGGAGTGTGAATTGTTGAGGGATCTTTTTGAGCGAAAGCGAAAGCTAGGGAAAGCTCTAATTCTTTCAAAATCTGTTGTTATAACATTACAGCTTACAGGTGTTACAAAACCAAGTATTGTTCCAGGATTTCCACCTCCAAGCAAAGGAGAAACTGATTTAATAGGGGAGTGTATAAAGGACTGCTATAATCTAGCAGAACAGCTGGCAAATGAGTATGGCAAGAAATCACATACGCCAGTTGGAGCTATCGATCCAAACGACAAAGCCGGTCCTTGTGGTTTCGACCGTGAAGGCACACCTTTAAATCAGCGCAAACATTTTATTCCTACAAATCGTTCGCTATCTTACACGGTATTTTTCGAAAACCTTGACACCGCCGATGCCGCTGCCCAAGAAGTCCTTATTAGTGACCAACTTGATGTCAACCTTGACTGGTCTACCTTTGCTTTGAATACGATACAAATCGGCGAGAAAACGGTCTCCGTGCCTGATGGTACTCAAAACTTTACCACGGAGGTTGACCTGCGGCCAACGCTTTCTACCGTTGTGGAGGTAAACTGCGAGTTCAATTCCTCTACAGGGATTGCTACATGGCTTTTCCGTGGTAAGAACCCTTACACTGGCGAATTATCCGACTTTCTGCCTCCAAACACAGAAGATGTAGCCCCTCAGGGCGAAGGCTGGGTCTCCTACACAGTGAAGCCTAAGCCAAACCTACCCACAGGCACGGTCATCAGAAATAAGGCCACCATTGACTTTGAAGTCGATATCCCTCCTGAGCCGATGGAAACACCAGAGGTCTTTAACACCATCGATGCAGAAGCCCCCACAAGTTCAGTCAATCCCCTTGCCGAATATCAGTGGTCTCCTAATTTCAAGGTGAGCTGGTCAGGAAAAGATGATGAGGGAGGTTCTGGAATAAAGGACTACACGATTTATGTCGCTGACAATGGTGGGCCATATACCCCATGGCTCGCTAATACAACCGAGACCTCAGCAACCTTTACGGGCACTCCAGGCCACACTTATTCCTTCTATAGTGTTGCCAGGGATAACGTAGGCAATACTGAATCTCTACCGGACACTTTTGATGCCCAGACTAATGTTCTCAGTTTCAGATACCAAGTCCTTGCCAAACAAGACAATGATATTTCACTTCCAGATGGAACAAGGATATTTATCCCAAAAGATGCC
>JASEJL010000090.1 GCA_030016465.1 Patescibacteria group bacterium
ATAGCAAGCGGGGATTACTCAACTGCAATGGGGTATAAGACAATAGCAAGCGGGTATTACTCAACTGCAATGGGATCTAACACAACAGCAAGTGGGCAATACTCAACTGCAATGGGGTATTACACAACAGCAAGCGGGTATTCCTCAACTGCAATGGGATTTGGCACAACAGCAAGCGGGCATACCTCAACTGCAATGGGCCGTGGAATAGAAGCACGAGGAGCGTACTCGGTGGCAATTGCGTTGGATGACCAAACAGGAACTGTAGTTTCTCAATCAAACACGATGTCAATAATGGGAGGCAGAGTCGGCATCGGGACAGTGAGTCCCACAGCCACATTACATGTGAATGGTTCGGTGAGTAAAACCAGTGGCTCTTTCGACATCCCTCATCCTGACCCTTCTAAAGAAAAAGATGGCTGGCATCTGCGTCACTCTTTTGTGGAAAGTCCTACAAGGGGAGATAATCTTTACCGATGGACAGTTGAGGTTAAAAACGGCGAGGCAGTTATTGAATTGCCTGACTATTTTAGATATCTGAATGAAAATGTCCAGGTGTGGGTTTCACCTAAAGGACATTTTGGAAGGGGATACGGTGAAGTGGATATAGAACTTACCAGGATTACATTAAAAGCCGATAGTGATGGGTTATATAATGTTTTGGCTCTAGGGACGAGAAAAGATAAATATGCTAAGGAAGGGTTTGATGAACTGGGGGTAGAATATCAAGCAGCGAAAGAAGAGAAAAAATAAGGACGTGTACATTTTTTTCCAGGAAAGGTGACTGTTAGCTTTTGAAAAATAACTAATTAAAATTAGAGGAGTTTCTGAATTTTTGTGTTTTATTCTTACGAAGTTGAGTCTCGTAAATCATTTAACAGAAGACAAATAGCGCCAGAGCCAGCTAACTGAATGAGTGAGCTGCCAAAGAAATACCTTGCAAAATTAGAGCAAAATGGGGTAAAATTTTCTAAACGAGGTTATATTCAACTAAGTGAAAGGGGGTTTCCCAGATTAGTCTTTAGTCTCAAAAAAAATAAAATATGTCAAAAAAACCTATCTATTTATTATTAATTATTATTTTAGGTCTGAGTTTAATTGGTTGGCTTAGTTATTTAGAATTAAGCCAAGAGATGAAAGAATCAGTCCAGGCTGCTACTACTGGTAATGTTTCTGGCTGGGCCTGGTTCGGGTCAGATTGTATTGATGAGATAACTTGCTCTGCCACAACCAGTCCAATTGGCTGGATTAGTTTTAATAGCAATAATCCAGAAATTACTTGTAAGAACATTTCTTACGGAGTCAATGTTGATTATAAAACAGGAGAAATTTCAGGCTCTGCCTTTATTGGAATAGGTGAGAATAATAATATTACTGATTGTAATAATACTGAAAACACTGTTGGCTGGCTTTATTTTGATTATACTGGTATTGATTGGCCGGAAAATGTTACTCCACCTTATGATTTTCCAGCAAAATTAGTAAGGGATGAAATTCGAGGTTGGGCGCCAATTATTAGTAAAGACTCAATGGGCAATCAAACTATTGTTACCTGGGTAAGATTTAAAGGGGAAAACTATAGTGTTAAAATTAATAGCGACGACGGCACGGTAGGGACTTCGCCTCTTAATTTAAACAGCGACCATTATGCCTGGACTGGGAAAGGAAGTGAAGGAGGTCTTGGCTGGATTGATTTTGCTGCTGGTAGGAAGCCGGTTAAATTTCCTCCTTTTAATCAGCAGCCTTATGTAGAATCTGGTTCAGCTCAAATCACAGAAAAATATTGTAATATTTCACCAGGAACTGGTCTAATTAGTTTTCAATGGACATATAAAGATTATGAGAAAGACAGTCAATCCCATTATTGGCTTCAGGTAGCCACTGATTCTAATTTCAATAATAAAGTGATTGATTGTTCTGATATTTCCCAAACCGTATCAGATGGTAATCACGGCAGTGCTGCTGTCAAAGTAGTTTCCTCACCAGTTACTGACTGTAATCTAGGACGGTTTGAAATTGGATATAACAATTCATACTATTGGCGAGTAGCTGTTAAAGCAGCAACTGGAAATCAAAATTGGTCTGAGTGGGAACAAGGAACTCGCTTTAAAACTCCTCTTCATGCCTATCCTTATCCTGATTTTACTCATTCTCCTGAAGTTCTATCAATCGGCCAAGTAGTAACTTTTATTGATAATTCTATATGTTATTCCTCTGACAATGTTGAATATAAGTGTAAAGACGGAGGAGATTCCATTCAATATGCCTGGGATTTTGATTATATTGAGAGAGAAGGTTTTACCATTGATTCTACCCAAAAAGGTGATGCTACCACTACTTATAGTGAAGTAAGAGATTATGAGGTGCAACTTAAAATAACTGATAATAGTCTTTCGCCAGCTGGAGTTTGTATAGGAGAGGGAAGCAGTCCAGTCAGAACTACTTTTCCCGTACCTGAATACAGAGAGGTACCGCCAATTATCCGGCTGAAGAATTTTTTGGCCTGGGCGGCTAAGTTTTTTGTTATATTTTAACCCTCCACCAATCCCAATCAATGGAGGTGGTATTACTTCATTTTAAAGACAAAACCGACTTCATCTCTAAAAGCAGTATTACCACTTTTTTAGTAAGGATTGGTAGGGGGTTGTTCAAGCCGCTGAACATGGTATACTGAATTATGTATGCCAAAGATATCTATGCCCAAGGAAAAGATATTGCACTAGTGCTCATAGTCGTTACACCTACCTTGTATAGGAAATTCTATTTTCTAATTTGACTGTCAATTTTTGTGCATGATAAGATAAATATAACATAAGTATTATTAGAGTTCTTGTAGAAACTTTCTTTTTTATAAAATATGGTAAAATAAAATCAGGATTTTGATAAAATCCAATAATTAATTATCAAATTATTATTGCTCCAATTTTTTTCTCTTGGCTTGGGCCAGGGAAAAAGAGAAAAGCAAAACAAAATATATGTCTCAAAAAACAAAAAATATTTTATTACAGGTTCTGCCTGTAATTATCGTTGCCACTTTCTTGGCAGCGGCTATCATCTATGCCTGGACAGAACCCAGAGAAGATCCGCCAGGAGGCAATGTAGCAGCGCCAATCAATGTCAGTGCATCTTCCCAGTACAAAGAAGGCGCTCTTGGTATCGGCGGTCTTTTTCGTGGTTATAGCAACGCAATTTTTGACGGTAACGTCAGCATCGGG
>JASEJL010000091.1 GCA_030016465.1 Patescibacteria group bacterium
TTTAGGAAATGCCAAAGCCAAAGATGTAAAAAAATTAATAAAATTGATAAAAAAAACAGTAAAAAGGAAATTTAAAATTAAACTAGAGGAGGAAATTCAATATTTAGGATTTTAAAATTGGAAATTGAAAAAAAGAAGCCTACTGGAGGCGGGAGAGTGAAGGGAGTGGTGTAGTAGAATTAAAAATTTTTAAAAAAATTAGTTATCCACACTTGACAAACTTTCTTGAAGTGAAAAAATGAAATAATAAAGACAAATAGCGGTCGACTATTTGTTAAAAAATTTTTAAAAAATTCTAATTTTATGGCAAAGAAAAAAAAGAAGAAGAAATAAAATCTTCTTAACCCCGCCCTTTCTAAATCTTTCAAATTTCTGATTGTTGCGATATTTATTATTTTAAATTTTCAAAACAACAATTCCGTTTGAGAAACTTAGAAAGGGCGGGGTTGTTTTTTTATACAAATTTGTTAGTATTAATAGCGATGAAGACTTTGTCCTTATCTCCTTCTTTTGCGAACGCTTGGATACATGAAAATTGTCATAAAAACTAAAAATTTAAAATTAACTCGAGCTTTAGAAGAATTTATTGAAAAAAAATAAATTCTCTTGAAAAATTTTCAAAAATTTTTTATACTAAAAAATATTTTAACGGTTTTTTTGACAAACCCGCCCAAATTTTGAAAAGCAAAACTTGGGAGGGTAAAGGAAAACCAAAAATTGAAGCCTGGGTAGAAGTTGGAAAAACAACTTTGCATCATCGAAAAGGACCATGGTTTTAGGCCGAGTGCCAGATGCGTTTTTCCCAAAAAAAATTTGTATTCCGTTGCTCAGAGAGAAAATTTAAAATTAGCAATTTGCGAAGTTAAAGATAAATTACAAAGAGAATTGAAACAATATAAAGAAAAATTGATTACCCAAACTAGAAAGAGAACAAAAGTTTTAAAAAAAGAATTAAAGTTATCTTCCTTAGCCAGGTTTTGGCGAAAGGGAAGAATTAGAGAAGAAGGCATTTAGATCTTTACATACTGTCTTCAAAGTGTTAAAAAGATAAAAAACTGTTTAATTGTTAACTGCTTTTTTTCACTCTTTGTTTTTTTTCTCGACGAGTTTGTCGAGATTAGCTCTGAGAAGCCAAAAACTTCTCTGTGGTAAGCGGTTAACCTTAATGATATGTTTCAAAAAACAAAGAAATCCATCTTATGGATCCCTCAGAACAAAAAACCCCGAAGCAAAGCAAGTTTGCTACGAGACAAGCAAAAATATATCGGCACCCACTTAATTGTCGAATTTTGGAATGGAAAAAATATTGAGAATCCAAAGGAGCTGGAAAGAATTTTAATTAGAGCAGCAAAAAGAGCTAAAAATATTCCTTTAGAAGTCGCTATTCATAAATTTTCACCCCAGGGAATTACTGGGGTTGTTTTATTGGCAGAAAGCCACATTGCCCTCCACAGTTGGCCGGAAATAAATTATCTGGCAATTGATATTTTTACTTGCGGAAAAAAAGCTTTTCCTCACAAAGCCCTTGACTATTTAAAAAGGGAGTTTAAGCCAAGAAAAGTTGAAATAAAAGAAATAAAAAGAGGAAAAATATATGCTCCGCGAGAAAGATTTAAAAAAAATATATAAGAAATATTTGAAGCTTTATAAGTTTTATTTTTCTCTTGATGCCAAAAAACACTCAACCAGTTTAAAAGAGTTAAAACTTTCAGATAGAATTCTCAGTCAATTTTTTGATAATTACGTCAAGCCATCTTTTATCTCTTTTCTTTCAGATGTAAAAACCATTATTTATTCATCAAATATATATGATTTTATTATGAAAACTTCTTCCGAAGACTGGGACCTCTGGTCTTATTTAAAATTTCTAGAAAGAGAGAAAATGATTAAAATTAAAAAAAATGGAGGGGTTTTAGTTTTAAAAAAAGATATCTTAAATTTGATTCCCAAGTCTCAAAATGAAGAAGAAATAAAAAAAAAGATTGAGAAAAAATTAAAATTAAAAATTAAAGAAAAAGAGTCAGTTATCAATTTGTTTAAAAAATTCCAGGATTTTCAGATGAAAGCCAAATGGGATCAAATGCCGATTTCTCAAGGTTCGGCCATTTTTGTTGTAAAAAAAATATTAGAAAACATCCCTCTAAATAAAAAATTTCTTTTGGTTGGCGACGATGATTTTATTTCGGTAATTCTGGGCATAGCCGATCCCAAAATAGAAAGTTTAGTTATAGATACCGACGAGCAATTGTTAGAATGCATAGATATTTTAGCCCAGAAATTCAATTTGAAAATTGAAACCAGAAAGGTAGATATTAGAAAAACAAAAACTTTAGGAGAAAAGTTTATCGGTTTTTTGGCAAACCCTGTTTATACGGAAGCCGGTGTTAGGAAGTTTGTGAAATATGGTTTAAATCAATTGGGAGAAGATGGAGGATTGGTATTTTTAGAGGTGGGAAACGACACAATTGGAAATAGATTTTTGTTTTTACAAGATTTCTTTAATAAAAACAACTTGATAATTCAAGAATTAATTGTCGGCAAGGTGTTTTATCCTTACATTGAACTTTATAAAGAAGACAAAGAAATCTTAAAAAGATTATCTTGGATGGTGGATAAAAAAGTTATTAAGAACTCTCCCAAATTAGCGGCTTCTCTATACATATTTAAATATTTACCTTCAAGACCCAAAAAGGTTATGTTAAAAAGACCAATTTATGCCTATCTCTAAACAAAAATGGTTCTGCGAGGAAGTTGTCCCTGGAAAGAGATTGGGAAAAATAAAGCATTGTTTCTTGATAGATAAATTAGTTTTTTAGAGGGCGAACTCCTTATTAGCACATAGGCAAAATTTTCTAAAAGAAAATTTTGCCTATGTGGTTTGACAGAATCTTGCCAAAAGAAATAGTTTCTGAAATAATAAAAGTGTTCCCAATGCACCCTTCATACAATTAGAAAATTAGTAAATTGATTGAAAATTGAGAATTGAAACATTGATTGAAAATTGAAAATTGTAAATTAACACCATGTTTTTCCAAAAAATTAACAAACCAATAGAATATGTGACAAAATTTCTTGATGACAGTTTCGTTTTCATTTTTCGCAGTCTCCGCTACAATCTCTTTTGGTCACTTATGGTTGTTTTGTTTTTCGTGCTCCTTGCAACCACAATCTATGTTATTGCAGAGCAACCAATGACTTATGTAAATATGGCTG
>JASEJL010000092.1 GCA_030016465.1 Patescibacteria group bacterium
AATAAATAAAATAAAAACCGATAAATAACTAAAAAATGAATAAAAAAGTAAAACAGCAAAGATTTATATTATGGTTTAAGGAAATTTCGGCAAGAGATGTTTCTTTGGTTGGGGGAAAAAATGCTTCTTTAAGGAGATAATTTCTCAATTAACTAAAAAGAGGAATTAATAAATCACGAGAACATTTCTCATGATAGCTTTATGGGAACCAAAATAAAAAAGTTATTAGAATTTCTTAAATCTAAGAAAGTTGGAGTTTTTTGTGATGACTCAAATCTTTATAAATCCTATCAAAAATATGGATGGAGGGTAGATTTTTCTAAATTTAAGAAATTGCTGGAAAATCATTGTGATCTGCAGTTTATTAACTATTACATCGCTATTCCCAATAAAAGCGATGCAGTTTTTGATGGGACTAAAAGATTTTTAGAAAAAATAAGACCTTATGTTACGGTAAAAGAGAAGAAGTTGAAATATACACCAGTTGCGGGAAAATTTATGAAGAAAGCAGACGTGGATGTAGAAATTGTTTTAGATGTGATGAGGTATATTGACGCTTTAGATGTAGTAATAATTTTGAGTGGAGATAGCGATTTATTAGAGCTTAAAAATTATGTAGTGAAAGAAAAAGGTAAAAACATTATTTTTTGCGCCTTTGAAAAGAATATGGCTTGGGAATTAAAGTACTGCTGGCATTTATATTTAGATGATTTCAAAAAAGAAATAGGTATGGATTTGAGATTTTAAAAAAACAACCCCCAGGTTTTACCCTGGGGTAGCGTTGCTAGAATAATTATAGCAAATCAAAAATGGCTGTCAACCCCCAAAAATATATTCTCTGGTTTAAGGAAATTTCGGCAAGAGATGTTTCTTTGGTTGGAGGAAAAAATGCTTCTCTGGGTGAGATGATAAGAGAATTGGCTAAAAAAGGAATTAATATTCCTGATGGTTTTGCTTTGACAACTAAGGCTTACTGGCATTTTATTAGGGAAAATAAATTAGATGAAAAATTAAAAGAAATTTTTGAAAAATTTGATCCTAAAAGTATCAAAAGCCTACAGGAAACCGGAAGAGCTGCCAGAAATTTAATATTGGAGGCAAAATTTCCTGAGGATTTAGAAAGGGAAATTATTAAAGCTTATAAAAAATTATCAGCAAATTACGGTCAAGAAAAAATTGATGTGGCTGTAAGGTCTTCGGGAGTCTGCGAAGATCAGCCCTCGATGAGTTTTGCTGGCCAGTTTGAAACCTTTTTGAATGTTTCGGGAAGAAATAATTTATTGACTGCAATAAAAAGATGTCTTGCCTCAGCTTTTGGGGATAGAGTGATTACTTACCGGGAAGAGAAAAAAGTCCCTCATTTAAAATTTGCTCTCTCTATCGGAATTCAAAAAATGGTTAGGTCTGATTTGGCTTCTTCGGGAGTTATTTTTACTTTAGATACAGAAACCGGCTTTCCTAATGTTGTTTTAATTAACTCAATTTACGGAGTAGGCGAAATGATTGTTAAAGGAAAAATTACTCCTGATGAATTTTATGTTTTCAAACCACTCCTAAAAGAGGGTTTCAAATCAATAATTGTTAAAAATTTAGGAAGAAAGACAAAAAAATATATCTATGGGAAAACCGGCGGATTAAAAGAGGAGAATGTTTCCCAAAAAGATCAATTAAAATTTTCTTTAACCGATGAGGAAATTTTGACCCTATCAAAATGGGCCTGCCTGATTGAAGAACATTACAAAATTCCCCAGGACATTGAATGGGCAAAAGACGGAAAATCTAACCAATTATTTATTGTCCAATCTCGGCCAGAAACCGTCTTTGCTCCAAAAGTTGGAAAATTTTACGAAGAATATAAATTAAAGACGACAAAAAGACCAATTTTAACTGGAATTTCAGTTGGCAATAAAGTTGGGCAGGGGAGAGTAAGAATTATTCCTGATGTTTCCCAAATTTCTCAATTTCAAAAAGGCGAAGTTTTGGTAACAAAAATGACCGACCCTGATTGGGTCCCGGCTTTAAGAATTGCTTCGGCAGTCATTACCGATGAAGGGGGAAGGAGCTGCCACGCCGCAATTGTTGCAAGAGAATTGGGAATTTCGGCAGTGGTGGGAACAGACAGGGCGACTAAAATTTTGAAAACAGGAGAAGAGGTAACGGTAGATTGCACTGGAAAAATAGGAAGGATATTTTCAGGAAAAATTTTTTTCCAATTAAAGAGATACGATTTGGAAAAAATTCCAAAACTGAAAACAAAAATAATGATTAATATCGGCGAGCCGGAGATTGCCTTCCAGACCTCATTTTTGCCAAACGATGGGGTGGGATTGGCAAGGTTGGAGTTTACCATTGCTGAAAAAATTAGAATACACCCACTTGCCCTATATCATTATAAAAAAATCAAGGATAAAAAGTTAAAAGCAAAAATTGCCGAAATGACCATTGAACATAAAGATAAAAGAGAATATTTTATAAAAGAATTGGCTGAGGGAATAGCCCAGATTGCTTCAGCTTTTTGGCCAAAGCCAGTGATTGTTAGATTATCTGACTTAAAAACAAACGAATACCGGGCCTTAATTGGCGGAGAGTTATTTGAGCCGGAAGAGGCAAACCCTATGCTTGGCTGGCGGGGTGCTTCAAGATATTATGATGAAAAATTTAAGCCAGCTTTTGAGATGGAATGTCAGGCAATAAAAAGAGTAAGAGAAGTTTTCGGTTTAAAAAATGTCAAGGTAATGATTCCCTTTTGCCGGACTCCCGAAGAAGGAGAGAAAGTGCTAAAATTAATGGCAGAGTATGGTCTGGAGAGAGGTAAAGACGGCTTGGAGGTTTATGTAATGTGTGAGATTCCTTCCAATGTCATTTTAGCAGATAAATTTTTGGAGATTTTCGACGGCTATAGTATTGGTTCCAACGATCTTACTCAATTAATTTTGGGTTTAGATCGGGATTCAGCCTTGGTAGCAAAAGTAGGCGATGAGAGAAATGAAGCGGTAAAAGAAATGATTGCCAAAGTAATTCAAGAATGCAAAAAAAGAAAAAAATACTCGGGAATTTGCGGCCAGGCGCCGAGTGATTTCCCTGAATTTGC